>CAYJEQ010000004.1:19160-51235 GCA_964369235.1 uncultured Oscillospiraceae bacterium
TGCCATTGCTTCAGTATTACCTGTACCACTCCAATAAACTACTGCTACCTTACTCATAATCCTAAGCTCCTTTAAATTAAATATTATTTAGCTACCATATAGGTAGTATTGGGCTAATTACCCTATATATTAAGAGGCTATCTGCTTATTTACAGTTAGCGTCATAATATCTCTGCCTTCTTGCCACAGTTTCTTATAGATTAGCTTGCATTTGTCATACTGGGCAAACTTAGTTAGGGCTAACTCGGTATCGCCATAAACCTTCCAATAACCACATAGGTTACAGTTTTGTCCCATATTACAGATAAATCCAGCCACATCTATAGGTGGATACCCTAGAAATAAGCCTATTTCATGGGGAAACTCATCAAGATTATTTATTCTCATGGCCAGTCTTGAAACACACTGGTCTAGATTTAAACCTCTATATCCATAATCATAAAGTATATCCCTAGCCTGTGTACATCCCATATCTAGCTGTAGCATATTTTTGCGATATACATATATTAAAGCTACATTATTCTTCTCACGAAGAACTTTTATAGAGATACCTTTTATAGATAATGAGATACCAATGGTATTTATAGAGTTATGTAGTAAATCTTTATTTGTGTATTTTATTGTAAATAGCCCTGCTGTTTTAAGCCCCGCTAGTGTTGGGGAGCAGTGCTCAATTATAGCTTTTTCTATGTTTATCATATGTATATTCCCTTACTAGATATTAATTAAAAAAATATAGCCTTAAACTGCCTGTAGAATATTCTTTAGTGCAGAAAGGGAGCTAGAATGGCAACGCTCTACTCTGGCATTGCATTTTTTTGCTTCGCAGTTAGCACAAGCTACTAGTTTGTGGGACACCGTATTAGTAAATAGGATTACCATATCAGGAGAACCAAATTTGCCCTTAACATCACCTTTCATTTTGGTGAATACCTTTGCCTTATACCCAAATTCTTTACAGGTATCGATATATCTTCTTTCCATGCATTCGTTGCCGCCAACTATTACTACGCTCATACTACTACCTATTCCTTTCTGATATGTTAGCTGACCTTATATATCAGTCTAACAATCCATTACATTTAATTAGTTAGCAAATACTAACCGTCTATCATAAAAAATAACTAACTCACAGAGAATTAGTTTGAACTAACTATTGACAATATTACACTAAAATAGTCTTATTGTCAATAGTATTTGTGAAAAAAATATTTTGCCAGCAATTAATTGTCACAATTAACATATATTATAAGGGGTTTTAGTTGATATAGAAAGGAGGTAATCATAAAAAAGTATATTAAATGGCTGTACTAGGTCACTAAAGGATGAGTAAACCCCAATAGATAAAAAATAGCCATAACAAATAAGTGAAATCATCTGTTACAGCTTTATATTTTTAGGTTATATGGAAGTACCTGAGCTATATAGGTATCTACTACTTTATTAACATCGCCATATCACTGGGCAGTGGGGCTTCTACCTTTATAAGCTCTCCAGTGGTAGGGGAGGTAAACTCCACTGAAAAGCAGTGCAGTGCCTGACGACTTATAGTGGATACATCGCCACCATATAGGGGATCTCCCACTAAAGGACAATCTAGATTACTAGTATGTACCCTTATTTGATGGGTTCTACCTGTATGTAGATAAAACTCATATAGATAATATTTATCACAGGATTTCATTAGTTTGTAGTCGGTACGAGAATACTGGCCATCTGGGTGTACCATTCGCTTAATATGTATCTCATCAATTCGAAGGATATTGCCCTCAATAATATGATTATCACTAGGTAATGGCTTATCTGTAATGCCTACATAGACTTTTTTAATATTTTTTTGTAGCATATAGGTAGAGTGCTGATTTTTACCGATAACAACAGCACCAGAGGTGCCTTTGTCCAGTCGGTTAATACATCTAAAACTAATTGCTTCTCCACGACCGTCCATAATTCTAGCAAAAACATTGCCCAGTGTATCATCTTGATAGTTTCGAGATGGGTGACAGGTCATATCAGCAGGCTTATTAAATATAATTACATCGCTGTCTTCGTATAGTACATCTACATGAATATCGCTATGAAGAAACTGCTGTGGCTCATCTATTATATTTATCCCCACTATATCACCTAGGGAGATTTTATCGATAGTTCTGGTGTGTTCCCCATTTAAGGTTATGCCTTTAGGGTGCTTTTTAAGGGACTTAATATTTCTAGAGGACACACCGTGAATGTATTTAAGGTAAACACCTACGGTCATTCCCTCATGTTCCTGTGAAACTGTATAGGTAAAACTGCTCATTAAACTTCAAACTCCTTTGGATAATTACTATATTTAATTATAGTGGGTAAAAGGATATTTTGCAAATGAAATTAATTATCCTATGGCATATACTAAATATTTGCAAAAAATTATAAAAATGGTACAATAATAAAATATTAAAGATAATATAATAATTGAGATTAGATAAAACTACTTAAACATTGCAAACTAAGAGAAAGGTAAGGTCATAAGTATGAATAAGACAGCACTAGTCCTAGGTGGTGGAGGCTCACGAGGAGCCTATCAGCTAGGTGTGTGGAAAGCACTAAGAGAGCTTAATGTTAATATAGATATAGTGGCAGGTACTTCTATAGGTGCCATGAATGGTGCACTTGTGGCACAGGGAGATTACCATTTATGTGAGGAACTGTGGAATGATATAAAATTCGAGATGATGGTTTCTACCATTAATTCACAGAGTTTTGATAATTTTTCTAATATGAAAACTACCTTTAAAGAGGTGTTTACACAGGTATTACAGCAAGGTGGAATGGATGTTACCCCAATGGAGGAGTTAATTAGAAGTAAGATTATAGAGGATAAACTGAGAAATTCACCTATTGATTATGGTTTAGTAACAGTACAGCTACCCTATCTTAAAGAGATAGCTCTGGATAAATCCCAGATACCACAGGGTAAGCTAGCTGATTATGTTACAGCCTCAGCAGCCTGTTTCCCAGCCTTTAAATCCAAAGGCATAGACGATGTTAAATATGTTGATGGTGGATACCGAAATAATCTACCTATGGATTTGGCAGTATCAATGGGTGCTGACAAGATTATTGCAGTAGATTTAGAGGGATTTGTACTAAATAATATCCCTAAGGTTGAGGGCGTACCTATAAGATATATACGCTCCTACTGGCATTTAGGATTATTTTTAAATGTGGATAAAGATGTAGTATCAAGAAATGTGGCATTAGGTTATCTTGACACTATGCAGGCATTTGGCAAATATGAAGGCTTTGCCTATAGTTTTAATTTAGGTGAAAAGGAGAAGTTTTACAGTGCCTCTGCCCCTTATATAGTATATTTAGAAAGGCTATTAGGGATAAACCTAAAATCCCCTAAGGATAAGGAAAATAATCCTATTATAAGAAACCGTATGATAAAAGCTCTTAATCGCAAGGTAAAAGGTAGGGTTAATCTAGCTGAATATTCCCAGCGAGCAGGGGAGATTGCAGCAGAGTTAATGGGGGTAGATCCGACGATTTTGTACACAAGAAAGAGTTTGAATACAGCTATATTACAGAAGTATGCCAGTCAAATTGACATATCTACAGTAAGTATGGAGGAGGCATTTGTAAATCCAGCTTCACTGAAAAAAGCAGGCAAAACCCTAAGTGATTATGAGCGTCAGCAGATGGTAAACTATATATATGGGGTAATAGATAAGAGGATTAAAACTTCCAGTGGCGAAATACTCTTTAAAACCCTAGCTACTATATACCCTAAGGAGTTTATAGGGGCAATGTATATCTATGGTTTAAACAATAGTATAGAAAGTTTAAACAGGTTGTAAATTTAATAGAATAGGCTAGGAAAACCTTTAGACAGCTGATTTATAGTCGATATTTATATTATAAGGGTACAGGGTAACCCTAATATTATAGGTTTTAGGTCGGAGAGGGAAAGGCAAGGTCCTATTTATGAAAGCCACTATTAAAGCCAGTAGTTTTATAGAGAAAACACCTATTACAAAAATAGATTCTTACAGATCTAACCATGGTAAAAAAGAGGATAAAGTAGAAATAGCTTCCCAGAAAAATCAGTCTAGGGATAGTTTTTCATCAGGTGGAGAAAGTGAGCTAATCACTGTAAACCATGGCAGTTATAGCTATGATTTATCACAGCTTCCCAGTGATAAAACCCAGCTAGAGGAGCTACTTAATCAGCTTGTAAATAGTGGGGATAGTAGTGATAAAATGGGGGAGTTAATAGGGGCTATAGAGGATAAACTTATCTATATTAACAGCCAAGAGGAGATAGATGAAGCTAAGTCCTATATAGATATGGCAATGAATATGCTAGAAACTAATAAAACTGCACAAGAGAAAAGCCTGAAGGATCTTAAAAAGTTAAAAGCTACTCTGGAGATTGTAAATAAAATATCTAAAGGCACAGCCTCTAATAGTGAGATTAGGTATCTTCTTAAAACCTCCCCTAATCTATATTCCATGGCTATGTCAAAGAGAAATATAGAGAAAAACAAAGAAAGTAAAGGCAATAAAACCACTGTAGACCTTGATTTTGACAAGGAGGAAAACTCCACAGAGGATATTTCCCAGATAATCGACAGTATACCAGTGCCGAAAATAGATATAGAGTTATAATAAAAGAGGCTGTGACGAATATTAATTTCATCACAGCCAGTTTTTATGAGGTTCTATAGCAAATGTTGGGGTACTGTTCCTCGCCAAAGGCGAGGAACAGTACCCCAACAGAATTTTTATCAAACTACTTATAAAGATATATAAAAACTTTAAAATATTAGTTAAAAGCCTTAGCTAGTGCGTTTTCTAGATCGGCAATTAGATCATTTGCATCTTCGATACCGATGGATAGACGGATTGTACCTTCGGTAATGTTGGATTTAGCTAGCTGTTCGGCTGTTAGCTGGCTGTGAGTTGTAGTTGCAGGGTGGATAACTAGACTGCGGACATCACCAACATTAGCAACATTCATAAATAGCTCAAGATTATCAATTACCTTGCCACCAATTTCACGATTGCCATCAATTTCAAAGGTAAATACTGCACCAGCACCATTTGGAGTGTATTTCTTAGCTAGGCTGTAGTATTTGTTGGACTCTAGTCCTGGGTAGTTTACTGCTTTAACCTTAGGATGGTTTTCTAGGAATGTAGCAACCTGTAGAGCATTTTCGCAGTGTTTTTTCATACGAAGGGAAAGTGTTTCCACTCCCTGCAGTACCATAAAGTTATTAAATGGTGAGTTGCAAGCACCGATATCTCTCATAATAAGAACTCTCATTCTTAGGATAAATGCAAGATTTCCTAGATCCTTAGCGTATACTAAGCCGTGGTAGCTTGGGTCTGGGGTGTTGTACTGTGGGAATCTTGGGTTATCAAGGAATTTAAAATTACCACTGTCTACAACGATACCACACATAGAGGTACTGTGACCACCTAGGAATTTTGTAGCTGAGTGGATAACGATATCAGCACCAAATTTAATAGGATTACACAGGTAAGGTGTAGTAAATGTAGAGTCAACTACTAGAGGGATACCATGTTTATGAGCAACCGCAGCCATTGCAGAGATATCAGAAATATTTGCATTAGGATTGCCGATAACCTCAGTGAAGATAGCTTTAGTCTTATCAGTAATAGCAGCTTCTAGCTCTTCTAGGTTGTCAGGGTTTACAAATTTTGTAGTAATACCAAGGCTTTTTAGAGTATTGCCTAGTAGGTTAATAGCACCACCGTAGATGTTTAGAGAGGAGATAATCTCATCACCATTTGCAGCTAGGTTAATGATTGTGTTAAAAATTGCAGCATGTCCAGAAGCAAACGTTAATGCTCCTACACCACCTTCAAGCTGGGCAATCCTGTTTTCCAGTACATCGGAAGTTGGGTTTTGTAGTCTTGTATAGATGTTTCCAAGAGATTTTAGTGCAAATAAATCAGCAGCCTGCTGATTGCTCTCAAATTCATAAGCAGTTGTCATATATATAGGAGCCACAACACTTCCTGTAGTTGGGTCGCTTTGCTGTCCTGCATGTACCATCATGGTGTCAAATCCGTAGTTTTTCATATTTTTAACCATTCCTTTCTTGATGTTTTGTGGTAAATTTCGCTAATGCTTTACAGCGAAAAGCACAAAACTCTCAGTTTGAAAATTTATTTTTCAAACTTTTCCTCATTGGGTTTGTAATAATTTTCGATTAACAAAAAATTTACTTTTATTAATCACATAAATATGTTAAAATATCTTGTACAATTTTCATGAGATGATTTACATATTAGATGGTATTATATCAAAACTTGGGTATAATTTCTATAGATAATTTACATTTTTTCATGAATTTTAAATTTATTGGAGTATTATATTAATATACGAATTTAGTATAGGTAAATAATAGTGAATTTACCTAAAGAAAATGTTAATAAATTATAAAATCGCAGTAATTTAGAGTGATTTAACCACCTATTATATAAGAATTTAAGAAAGGCGCAAGAAAAATGATTAAAAAAATAATATCCCTAGCAGTAGTAGCAACCACATTATTTACCATGATGGCAACCACTGCCCTAGGACAGTATGATACTAATTTTGATATAAATGCCCAGTCGGTATTTTTAATAAACTCTGATACTGAGGAGGTAATGCTGGATATTAACTCCGATGCAAAGATTAATCCCGGTGATATGACCAAGCTAGTAACAGCCTTAGTAGCAGTGGAAAACACCACAGTACCACTAAGTGAAGCTACAGCTTCTATGAATATAACTATACAAAACTATCTATACAATATACGTTTAGAACAGGGTGCTGTAACACTAGGAGGCTTTTGGAACGGTGAGGAAATAACCCTAGATAAGCTCTTATATGCGGTGCTACTGCCTGGGGCTAATGATGCTGCAATGATGGTGGCCCACTATGTGGGAGATGGCTCAGAGGATTACTTTGTTTCTCTTATGAATGAGAAGGTAAAGGAAATTGGTGCTGTAAATACTAATTTTACTAATAGTCATGGTATCAGTGGGGATAACCACTATACAACAGCCTATGACATGCACCTAATACTACAGTATGCCTTAGAAAATCCTACAATATCCTCTATACTTAAAACCACCAGTTTTGACGGTGGCCCAACTAATAAAAATGAAACACTGCTATGGCATAATGGCAATAGAACAATAGTTAGTAGCTCTGATTACTTCTATCCATATATAGGTGGTGGAGTACAGTCTAAAGGTCCAGATGGATATAGCTTTGCATCTACAGCAACAAAGGACGGTTACAGCTATACATTAGTGGTAATGGGCAGTGAAAATCCTTTAGAAGAGGTACAACCAGCATTTACTGAGGCTATAAAGATATACGACTGGGTGTTTTCAGCCTTTAAGGTAAAGACTGTAATAGAAAAAGGAGAAACTATCTCAGAGTTACCACTAGAGCTTG
Source organism: uncultured Oscillospiraceae bacterium (assembly GCA_964369235.1). Classification (GTDB taxonomy): domain Bacteria; phylum Bacillota; class Clostridia; order Oscillospirales; family Ruminococcaceae; genus CAYJEQ01. The sequence continues at coordinate 26,626 of CAYJEQ010000004.1, forward strand.
CTACAGGTAGTAAGGATCATCTTAAACTTATGAGTGGCAGTATATTAACCTCACTACTACCTGAGTCCATTGATGTGTCTAGTATCACTATGGAGTTAGATTTACCAGAGGCAGTAAATGCACCTGTAGAGCGAGGTGACTTTATCGGTACAGCTAATTTTTCTCTAGCAGGGAAGTTTATTGGTTCAGTGGAGATACAATCAGCAGAGACAGTATCTGCAAGCAGCACTAAAGTGTTTATAGATGATATGCTTAAGCTAACAGAAAGTTTCTGGTTTAAATTTACTGTGGTGCTGGTAGTTTTGCTGGTAATTGCCTATATAGGACTTCTGCTGTATTTTAATAGAAGGAAACGCAGAGGTAGATTTAGAAGAAGATAATTTAGAATATTTTGGAGGTTCAGTCTTACGAAATTTATTTTGTAAGACTGAAATTTCTGTCATAAGGGAAGGCAAGGTCATAAATATGTTAAAGAAGATATTTGCAAAAAACGATAAATCCTCTATAGATTATATAGTAGTAGGGTTAGGAAATCCAGGGGATAAATATGAGAAAACCCGTCATAACGCAGGTTTTCTAGCAATAGATGCCATAGGTAGAAAACATGGTTTTAAAACCGATAGAATTAAGTTTAAAGCACTAACTGCACAGGCAAATCTAGGGGGCAAGAAGGTTTTATTTATGAAGCCTACAACATTTATGAATTTGTCAGGACAGTCGATATTTCAGGCAATGAGCTTTTACAAAGTGCCACTGGATAAGGTAATTGTTCTTTATGATGATATATCCCTAGAGCCAGGTAAACTTAGAATTAGAAATAAAGGTAGCCACGGTGGACACAATGGTATTAAAAGTATTATCCACACCACAGGTTACGATGTATTCCCAAGAATTAAAATCGGCGTAGGCAGTAAACCACACCCAGATTATGATTTAGCTGACTGGGTACTAAGCAAATTTACTGATAATGATTTTAAGGCGTTGGCTACAGTTTTTGACAACTGTGATGATATTATTAAGCTAATAATGAATGACGATGGCGAGAAGGCTATGAGTAAGTATAATTCATAGGATTGTAGGTATATCTACTTTATGTATTGTGCTTTTCTAAAGGTTATTTATATTATGCCCATAGTGTGAAATAGTGAAAAATGAAAAGTTAAAGTGTCGCAAAGTAACTATTTCAAATTGAAAATCGAAGATTTTCCACCATAACTATTCACTATTCATTCTTCACTTTTCACTAATCTCCCAAAGGGAGATTATGAGCATAATCTGTACATAGTAAAACTACCAAATAAAAAAATCCACACTTTTTTCATAGTGTGGATTTTATATTTACTAGATTAATTATCTTCCTCTGGGATTTCCAGTGGTTCTGGTGGTACTGATAGATCAGCAGCAGCGCTTTCTAGTGCCTTTAGCATATCTGTAATATCAATGGCACAGGTAGCTGATAGCTCGGCAACATCAGGTATATTACCTGAAATTTCCCCTGATTTTGTAGGGATAGCTAGAACATCTATAACAGTTCTGCCTATTGCCCACTGCTCAAAAGCCTCTGCTTGTACATCCCATTCTAAGCCTAGTGGGGAGGACTTAGCCAAACCGTAGTCAATGCCTAGTTCCTTATTGCTTCTAGCTTCCAGTGTAGTATCGGTGGTGGATACACCACTGCCATCTACAGTAAATCTAGAATTAGTCACATCAAAGGATATGTCCACAATAAAACCTTCTTCGTCTACCGATAGACTACAAGCAGTTACAGTGGATAGCAGTATACCGTCATTAGTTACCGCACCATCGGCTGAAACAATAGGATCAGCAGAAATTCTGCTAGTGTGCATACCAAGACCACTTTGTAGTGGGGCAGCTGAACAGCCTGTTAATATAGCTCCAATTATAAGAGGGATAAGTAGTTTTTTCATAATTATAAGTATTCCTTTCTTGATGTTTTGACCATGGGATAGTAGATGGGAAAGTCTTGGTAACCCACTAATACCACAGCTCAAAACTCTAGGCTGATAGGCCTTGTAGTAACTAATAACCTATCTAAAAAAATCTATGATAAATCTAGTGTAATTTATAGATTAACAGAGTAATTATACATTATTTGTCGGTAATTAGTCAAGTGATTGTGATAATAATAGAGAAGGTTATTACACTATAGTATACGGTAATACTCAGATAAAATTATATTTGAAAAAAAATAATATTTATGTTAGAATAACTTGATAATAACATATATAAAATATAGGGTGACTAGATAGAACAATATATTTAGTTTAGAATTGTGATTAAGGTGTAGACTTTCTTAAATATAAGAAAGTAAAAGCCTAGTGGAAGGAATGATTATATCAATGTTTAAAATTTTAAAGACTAGTTTAGCTATGAAAGTTTCAGCAATAACCATTGCTGTTAACTTTCTATTATTTTTGGTAAAAATAATTGCAGGTATAGTAGGTAGGTCGGGGGCTATGATCTCCGATGCTGTTCACTCTGCTTCTGATGTGGTAAGTACCTTTGTGGTAATGGTAGGGGTGTCAATCTCGGAAAAGGGCAATGATGACAACCACCAATATGGACATGAGAAGATGGAGTGTATAGCAGCTATCGTCCTAGCAGCACTGCTGTTTTTTACTGGAGGTGCTATTGGCCTTAGTGGGATTAACGCTATAATTAACAAAGAATATATTGGGGTAGCAGTTCCTACCTCTATAGCTTTAGTAGCAGCGATTATCTCCATAGTGGTAAAGGAATGGATGTACCACTACACAAAAAAAGCAGCCAAGGAGTTAAACTCAGGGGCAATGCTTGCAGATGCTTGGCACCATCGCTCTGACGCCCTGTCCTCAGTGGGCAGTTTAATAGGTATAGGTGGGGCGATGATGGGATTTCCTATACTGGATAGCATTGCAATGATAATAATTGCAGTAATGATACTAAAAGCCTCTTATGAAATAGCGCAGGACGGTATAGATAAGCTAGTAGATAAAGCAGTGGACGAAGAAACCATGAACTCTATGAAGGCAGTGGCAGAGGAAACACAGGGGGTAATCTGTGTGGACTTAATACGCAGTAGACTTTTTGGGAATAAATTCTATGTGGATATTGAGATATGTTGTGACAGTGGCATAACCTTAAAAGAAGCCCACCAAATAGCAGAGAAAGTCCACGACAAAATAGAAGAAAAATTCCCCAATGCAAAACACTGTATGGTTCATGTAAACCCAGAAGGTGCTCACAAATCATAGAATATTTTGTATATAGGGAAGCTCTGAACGCCATATATGATTAAGTTTATAGGTAAGTAGCTCTACTTTACCTATTGTTTCATAGGTGCTATCTGGATCGGCAATAAGATAGGGTAATTCTATTAAAATACTGGTTATGCTGTCCATGTCGCTATGTCGCAGATAGCTTAGCAGATGTAATTCCTCTGAAAGCCAGTAATGGGTAAGTCTATTGGATACAAGGGTGGCTTCCTTAGGCATACCTACAGAAATATAATGGGATAGAAGGGATATGTCATTTTCCATGGTGGTTTTTACAATGTAGAAATCCCTTAAAGACCATATACCAAAACATATTAAACAGCTCATAATACCGATGGAAATTGGAAGTCGCTTCATAGGTTATCACCGACCTTTCTTTATTATCTGTGTTAAATCACTGTGAAAGCTCTAGAGCTTTTTTAATATAATATGATAGTCCTTTTGCTTATTACAGGTCATGAGAAAGACATCTTTAAGTTTGCAGCTATTTTTTTTAAGGGTAGCTAGTAGCCACTGTTCCTCTAAATTACAAAACTCTAAGCCCACAGTATTTACAGCCCCATCATTTATAATAACTGTAGGTGGGGAATGATGCTGGGTATCACTGGTAATGCCAATGGCTTCATTGGTAACCTCTAGGGCAGAGAATTTCTCTAATACTGATAGTTTGCCTGTGGTTTCCACAATGGCATAGGAAACATCTCTAATGTCAAAAACCCCCGACACTCTAAGCTGTCCCATAAGATCATCTAGGGAAAGACGGAGGTTTTTCATCTCCTGTTGGTCAATTTCGCCGTTGGCTATAATGATTTTAGGGGTGCCAGAGATAACATTTCTAAAGGAGATATGCTTTAAAGATATGGTAGAGATAAATATCTCAAAGCAAATAAGGGTAAGGATAGGCACAACCCCTACCAGAAAAGGCAGATTGCTGTCCTCAATAGGTAGGGTGGCAATATTTGAGATAAGCATAGTAACCACAAATTCAGCTGGTTGAAGTTCTCCCAGCTGTCTTTTTCCCATAATCCTAAGACCAAAGGTTATTATGGCATAGAGGAAAACAGTTCTTATAATAATAACAAGCATAAAAATAGCTCCTTTGAGTAATTATATACATTAGTATAGACATAAAAAATTATGCTATACAAGTAAGAAGCTACACAGAAAGGGAAGTACATGACAGAATATATATATTCAATACTAAAAAAATACTACGGCTATGACAGCTTTAAATCAGGACAGGAGCCTGTAATAAAGTCCATAGTATCTGGTAGAGATGCCTTGGCAGTAATGCCAACAGGTGCAGGTAAATCCATCTGCTATCAGGTGCCAGCACTTGCCTTTAGTGGGATAACTATAGTTATATCACCACTTATTTCACTGATGAAAGATCAGGTAATGGCACTTAATCAGATGGGGGTAAGAGCAGCTTATCTTAATAGTACCCTTAGCTTTAAGCAGTATCTTAAAGCCATAGACAATGCCAGAAATAATATGTATAAGATTATATATGTAGCACCAGAAAGACTTAATACCGAGGCTTTTTTAAGTTTTAGCAGTAGTGCTAATATATCCCTAATAGCAGTGGATGAAGCCCACTGTATATCCCAGTGGGGACAGGACTTTAGACCTAGTTATCTACTTATTGGGGATTATATAAAGTCCTTTACTGAGCGTCCTGTAGTAGCAGCCTTTACAGCTACAGCTACCCAAAGTGTTAAAACCGATATTAAGCACAAGCTAGGGTTAAATGATCCTTTTGAGATAACAACAAGCTTTGACCGACCTAATCTGTATTTTTCCACAGCAAAGCCCCAGTCAAAAGATCAGTATCTAATACAGCAGTTAAAAGAGTGGAAAGATGATTGTGGCATTGTATACTGTATGAGTCGAAAACTTACCATGAAGGTAGCAGAGCTACTACAAAATCGTGGATTTAAGGCAAGCTACTACCATGCAGGTATGGACACAGAGGAGCGAAACAAGGTACAGGAGGATTTTACCTATGACAGGGTGCAGATTATTGTAGCTACAAGTGCCTTTGGAATGGGCATAGATAAATCCAATGTAAGGTATGTAATCCACTATAATATGCCAACTGATATGGAGTCCTATTATCAGGAAGCTGGACGAGCAGGGCGAGATGGAGCAGAGGGTAACTGTTTACTGCTGTATAATGGTTCTGATTACAAGCTAGGACAGTTTATTATTGATAAGGGTATCGAGGATAATCAGGAAATCGACGAAAATCAGCGTAATTTCTTAAAGGGCAAAGCCTATGAGCGACTAAATAATATGCAGAGCTATTCCACAGGCAGTGGTTGTCTTAGAAAGAAGATACTAGGGTATTTTGGGGAGATAATGGAGAAAAACTGTGGTAGTTGTTCTGGTTGTAATGTAGTCAAAGAGGAGTTAACCCATGAAGGATTACTATTCCTTAGAGCTGTAGATGTGTTAAAAAGTAAATACGGGCTAGGAATGGTGTCGGATTTTCTAATGGGTAAGGAAAATGAGAAACTAGTATCATGGCATTGTGATAGGTCCATATATTTTGGGGCATTACAGAGCTTTGACAAAAAAGAAATATCAAATCTAGCTAGATGGCTTGATCAGCAAGGTTATATACAGTTTGCCACAGGGCAATATCCTATAATATCCCTAACAGCACAGGGGGAGAATGAGGTGGCTAAGGCATCAGGAGAGGTCTTTGCCAGTGGTTATCGTTTTGAGAGAAATACAGCTAGTAAAAAGCCAACTATATCTGTGCTAGATCCTGTATTATTTGACAAGCTTAAAACGGTTCGTCGTCAGTTAGCAGATAAACAGAGCATACCACCTTTTGCAGTTTTCTCCGATGCAGTCCTTAGGGATATGGCTGCCACCAAGCCAAAAACCATGGAGGAGTTTCTCGCTTTAAAGGGTGTTGGTAATGTAAAAGCTGATAAATACGGAGAAATATTTATAGAAGTTGTTAATAGTTACTAAAAAGTTACCAGTTACAAAAGTAATAGTGTAAATAATGGGGAAACTATATAAAATCCTTTACTTTTAAAGGAAAAAGTAATAAAATATATAGTGATGTTTTGTGCATTAAAATATACTGGAGGGTGAAAAAATTGTCAAAGATAAAGATTAAATCACTTTTAATAATTACCCTACTGTCTGTTTTAATAACAGGATGTAGTCAGGGGGAAACAAGCTCGTCTACACCAGAGCCTACCCAAAGCTCTACTGAGCAAAGCGTATCTATAGAACCCTTTACAGGGGTATCCTTTGGGATGGATACATTTATTGAGCAGAAGTGGCAGGGTGTAAATGGGGAGAAAACCTATAACGAAATAATTGAGCTAATTAATACTCAGGAAGATATCCTTTCTCTATACAAAGGGGGAAGCGATATAGCCAGCATTAATCTTAGTGCAGGGGTAGAAGCTGTAGAGATATCAAAGGATACTTATGATATGCTATATAAAGCCACCCAGCTTTCAGCAGAATATAATGATTATTTTGATATAACTATTGCACCTGTAACCCAGCTATGGGGGATAACAGGGGATAGTCCAAAGCTTCCCAGTGATGAGGAAATTACCAATAAGCTAACCTATGTAGGGATAGAGGGTCTAGAACTATCCCAGGAAGAGGGCATATACACAGCCTATCTTAACAGAGAGGGAATGTCCATTGACCTAGGAGGAATTGCCAAAGGTTACACAGCCCAGAAAGCAATGGAAATAGCAGTGGCAAATGGCAGTGAAGGCTATCTATCCATAGGGGGAAACCTAGGGGTAGTTGGCAAGAAGGAGGACGGCACCGAGTTTAAATTTGGTGTACGAGATCCTAATGGTAGCCAAGAAGAATATGCACTTATTATAACCCTAGATGGATATACCATGTCCACAACAGGTGCTTATGAGAGATATTTTGAAGATGAGGGAGTTAGATACCATCATGTATTTGATCCTAATACAGGATATCCAAGTGATCTTGAGATGCAGTCGGTAACGGTGGTATCACAGGACGGGGCACTAGCAGACTGTTTATCTACAGCACTATTTGTAGCAGGTAAGGACTATGCACTATCTCAGTTAGAACGACAGGACATAGCACTTATAATAATTGATAATGACAATAATATATATATATCCCCATGGTATGCCCAGTATGTAACACAAAATCCTAATGTAACGGGTTATAATATAGTGACCTAATGTGGGTGGTTTGATTTTTTCAAATTACACTCAGGAAAGGCATGGGCATAATTATGGATAATAATCACAAGAACAAAAGAATTACCACAAGAAAACTTGCCCTAATGGGGCTACTGTTTGCACTGGCAATGGTATTTAGCTTTATTGAATCACTGCTGCCACCAATGCCTGCAGGTATTAAACTTGGACTAGCTAATATAGTCACAATGTACGCTTTATTTTTTCTAGGGTATAAAGAAGGTATTACAATAGTAATACTTAAATCTCTTTTTGTATTTCTAACAAGAGGTGCAACAGCATTTATAATGAGTATTTTTGGAGGATTTGCCTCGGTACTTGTTATGATACTACTATTTTCATTTAAAAAGCTAAATCTTAGCTATTTAATAATCAGCCTAGCAGGTGGAGTATTCCACAATTTAGGACAGCTTGTAGCTGCCTACTTTATATTAAAACTGCCAGCTGTATTCTACTATCTGCCTATAATGGTTGCTTCCGGTGTTGTAATGGGTGTTGTAACAGGCATTACACTAAAGGTAGTTATGCCTTATATGAATAAACTGAAACTCTAAAATTTAATTAGTATTGGAGGATAAAATAGTGTCTAAATCCCTAAGAGGCATTCATGTTGACCACTGTAAAAATACAGAGAACTGCGCAACTGAAATCATGCCAATCCCAGACAAGGTAGTAATACCTATGTGCCAGAATATGGGCGCACCTTGCGAACCACTGGTAAAACTTACAAACGAGGTAAAGGTAGGCCAGATTATCGGTGATACTGATAGTTTTGTTTCTGCACCAATCCACTCCAGTGTATCCGGTAAGGTTACAGGTATGGAGGAGATTACCCTACCAAATGGTAACAAGGCAAAAGCTATTGTTATTACAACAGACAAAGAGCAGACAATTAGTGAAGACATTACAGCTCCTGTAGTAACTAATCAGGCTGAATTTATCACTGCACTAAGAGCCTCTGGTCTAGTAGGACAAGGTGGAGCAGGTTTCCCAACACATATTAAGTTTAATCCAAAGAATTTAAGTGATGTTGATACACTTGTTATTAACGCAGCTGAATGTGAGCCTTACATTACATCTGATGATCGCTGTATGCTTGAGGATACCGACTATGTTATAGAAGGTGCTAAAGCTATTAAAAAATACCTAGATCTAAAGAATGTAATTATCGGTATTGAAAGTAACAAGCCAGCTTCCATTAAGCTAATGAGTGAGAAAACAGCAAATCTAGAAGGATTTTCTGTGGCAACACTAAAATCTCAGTATCCACAGGGTGGTGAGAAGGTACTAGCATATGAAACTACAGGCAAAATTATAGAAGAAGGCAAACTGCCTTGTGATGTAGGACTTGTTATTGCCAATGTTACAACAGTTGCATTTGTGGCTAAATACCTAGAAACAGGTATGCCCCTAATCTCTAAGAGAGTAACAGTGGATGGTGGAGCAGTTAATACTCCTAAAAATGTCCTAGCTCCAATTGGTGCTTCCTTTAATGATGTAATAGAGTTTTGTGGTGGATATAAATCCGAGCCTAAGAAAATTATCAGTGGTGGCCCAATGATGGGTACGGCAGTGAGAGATGGCTCTGCACTTGTAACAAAGGGTGTAAATGCAATTCTAGCAATGGATGAACACCAGTGTAAACCACAACCAGAAACACCATGTATCCGTTGTAATAGATGTGCAGATACCTGTCCATATAGCCTAATGCCAGCAGCTATCGAAAGAAGCTACAAAGCAGGCAATGTAGATGCTCTAAAAGCACTAAAGGTTAATCTATGTATGAGCTGTGGTTGTTGTTCCTATGTATGTCCTGCAAAGCGTGAGCTTGTAGTGACAAACAATCTAGCGATGAAACTAATTAGAAATTAATTATAGAGGTGAATGTTTTGACTAACAAATTAACAATGGCACCAGCACCTCATGTGAAATCACCTGTTACAACAAAGTCTATTATGACCGATGTTGTTATAGCGCTGATTCCAGCCTGTATTGCTGCTGCTGTATTTTACGGTATCCAAGCGATTATACTAATCGCAGCTTGTACAGCTTCTGCTGTATTATTTGAGTTTTTATACAATAAGATAAACAATCGCACCCAGACTATTGGTGATATGAGTGCAGTGGTAACAGGGGTTATTCTAGCCCTAAACCTACCATCTACTCTACCAATCTGGATGGCATGTTTTGGCTCTCTATCTGCAATTATTGTAGTTAAGATGCTTTTCGGTGGTATTGGACAGAACTTTGCTAACCCTGCTATTACAGCTAGAGTTATCCTACTAGTGTCATTTGCAAGCCCAATGACAAACTTTACAGCTCCAGGTGGTGCTGGTCTAGAAACAGTAGGTGGTGCTACACCTCTTGCCTCTGGTACAGCTAGCTATATGGATCTACTTATTGGTAATGTTGCAGGTTCTCTAGGTGAAACAAGTGCCATAGCTCTAATGATCGGTGGCGCATACCTAATATTTAAGAAAATTATCTCCCCAGCAATTCCTCTATCCTTCCTAGGATCTATGGTGGTTATGTCACTGATTTTACAGGTTGACCCTATCTACCACATTCTAGCTGGTGGAGCAATGCTTGGTGCTATCTTTATGGCAACAGACTACTCCACAAGCCCTTCTACAACTAATGGTAAGATTATATTTGGTATTGGTTGTGGTGTAATTACTATGGTTATTCGTGTAATGGCAAGCTACCCAGAGGGTGTGTCCTTTGCTATTCTACTAATGAATATCGCTTGCCCACTAATTGATAGCTATACACAGACTAAACCATTTGGAGGTGCTAACTAATGAGTATGGGTAAAGATTTTATAGCACCTATTGGGGTACTTACTGGACTTTGTGTTATTGTATCTGCTTCACTTGCAGCAGTGTACGGTGTTACAACTCCAATTATTGAAAAAAGAAAAGCTGAAGAAGCTGATAAGGCAAGAATAGCAGTATTATCTTCTGCAGATGCATTTACTAAGGTTGAGATGGCAGAAATGCCTGAAGGCGTAGTAGAAATATATGAAGCAAACAACGGCGCTGGATTTGCTGTAACTGCTGCTGGCAGAGGTTACGGTGGGGAAGTTGTTGTAATGTTTGGTATTACAAGCGACAGTGTTATTGAGAAAATACAGGTTCTAACCCATGCTGAAACACCAGGTCTTGGTACTAAGGTAGTGGCAGAGCCATCCTACCTAGATCAGTACAATGGCAAGGATTCAAACCTAGAAGGTATCGAGTCTGTAGGTGGTGCAACAGTTTCTGGCAATGCAGTAATGTCTGCAGCCAGATCAGCATTCCAAGGTTATGGCGCAGCAGCAGGGGTAGAGGTTTCCTCTGGTCCTGAAAGAGCACCAATCCCAACAAGCGCACTAACAGAGCTATTCCCAGAAGTGGCTGAGTTTACAAGACTTGCTACAGATGGGGAAGTGTACAAAGCAGGAGATCTAGGCTATGTATATGCGTCATCTGAACAGGGCTTTGTAGGGCCTATTACAATGGCTATTGCTCTTGATAACAATAAGACTATTATCGGTGCTACTATAACAGAAATCTCTGAAACACCAGGTTATGGCATGAAGTTAGTAGAAAATGATTACCTAAACACAACCTATGTAGGTAAAACATCTGCTGATGGACTAGAAGTTATCGCTGGTGCAACTATTTCTAGTGATGCAGTTAACAAAATAATTGCTGATGCCTTTGAAGGTTATGACACATACAGTGCTGTAACAGAAGGCCAAGTAGTAGACCTATCTGCAACTGCATCTACAGAGGTAGAAACAGAAGTAGAAGAAACAAAAGATTACACAGCAGTAATGGCAGAAATCTTCCCAGAAGCAGAATTTACTGCTGTGGAAGAAGGCGTATTATACAAAGCTGGTGAAGCTGGATATGTATATATCGGTGCTAACCAAGGCTTTGTAGGCCCTATCGAAGCAGTAATCGGTATGGATAATAACGGTGCTATTACAGCTATTAAAATTACAGAAATCACCGAAACAGATGGTTTTGGTATGGCGTTAACCGAAGAATCATTCCTAGCTGGTTTTGCTGGTAAGGTAGCTGGTGATGAGCTAGAAGCTATTGCTGGCTCCACAGTATCCTCTGATTCCTTTAAGAAAACAATAGGCGAAGCCTTCGAAGCTTTTGCTAGTGCTGGCACAGCTGGTACAGTAGAAACAACTACCGAAGAAACAACAGAAACATCTACAGAAGCTTCTGTAGATGTAGTAGCTGAAATTCCAGCAGTAGTTTCTGAAATCCTATCTGGTACAGCAACAGTGCTAGAAGCAGATAAGATGTATAAAGTAGAAGGTGCTGGCTATGTTTACCTAGGAGCTAATAAGGGCTTTGCTGGTGATATGGCTCTAGCTATTGCTATGGATAACACAGGTGCTATTACTAAGATAGTTGTAACTGCATCTAATGAAACAGTAGGCTATGGTGCACAGCTATCCGAGGCAGATTTTACTGATAAATACATTGGTAAGGTGTCTGGTGATGAGCTAGAGATGGTAGCTGGTTCTACAGTGTCCTCTGATGCATTTAACAAGACTGTAGAAGAAGCATTTCAGGCATATACAAAATACAGCGCAGAATAGGAGGAAGTACTATGAGTAAACTACAGATATTGACAAAAGGTCTAATTAAAGAAAACCCAGTACTTGTACTACTGTTAGGTACCTGTCCTGCACTGGCGGTAACAACACTAGCAGTAAATGGTATTGGTATGGGTCTTGCAACTACAATGGTACTTATATGTTCCAATGTGGTTATAGCACTATTAAAAAACATTATCCCAGATAAAGTTCGTATTCCTTGTTACATTGTTGTAATTGCAGGATTTGTAACCATAGTAGGTTTTGTACTAGAAGCATACTTCCCTGATATATACAGTGCACTAGGTTTGTTTTTACAGCTTATTGTTGTTAACTGTATCGTACTAGGTAGAGCAGAGATGTTTGCTAGTAAGAACTCAGTGCTAAACTCTGCACTAGATGGTATCGGTATGGGTATGGGCTTTACACTAGCTCTACTTGCTATCGGTTCTATCCGTGAGTTTGTTGGTGCTGGTACTTGGATGGGTATCACAATAACAGCAGAATTATTCGATCCAGTTGCTATCTTTGCGCTGGCACCAGGTGGTTTCTTTGTTTACGGTTGTCTAATTGCACTAGTAAACAAACTAACAGATGGTAAAGCTATCAAGAAGAAAGAGTTCGGTTGTGCAGGTTGTCCTGCTGCAGCTGCTTGCTCTAAAGCAGTGAAGGGAGAATAATCAATGGGAAATTATATTACAATACTAGTTGGTGCAATATTAGTAAATAACTTTGTACTTGCTCAGTTTTTAGGTATTTGTCCTTTCCTAGGTGTATCTAAAAAACTTGACTCAGCTATTGGTATGAGTGCAGCAGTAACCTTCGTAATGGTAATGGCTACAGCAGTTACTCACCCAATCTACAATCTAATCTTAGTTCCTGCAGATGGCTCTAGAGATCTAGGCTATCTACAGACAGTAGTATTTATCCTAGTTATCGCAGCACTAGTACAGCTAGTAGAAATCATCCTAAAGAAATATGTTAAATCTCTACATGCTTCTCTAGGTGTATATCTACCACTGATTACAACTAACTGTGCTGTTCTAGGTTGTACAATTATGAACATCGACGAAAGCTACAGCTACACAGAATCCCTAGTTAATGCACTAGGTGCAGGACTTGGTTTCCTACTAGCCATGGTACTATTTGCTGGTGTTAGACAGCGTCTTGAGGGTATAGATACTCCTGAGTGCTTTAAAGGTATCCCAATTACCCTAGTGGCAGCTTCCATTGTGGCAGTTTCCTTTATGGGATTTGGCGGTATTGTATAATCCAGTAAAAGATTAAACTAAGAACTAATAGTTTTTATATTTGAAAGAAAGTTTCAGATAGAGGCTTTCTTTCAAAGATAGTTTTATATTTTAACCTATAAATATAAAACAGTAGAAAGGAATGTACATTAACATGAATGATATTTTAATGCCTGTTTTAATAGTTGCCATTATTGGTGTACTAGCAGGATTTATACTAGCTCTAGCATCAAAATTCATGTCCGTACCAGTGGATGAGAGATTTGATGTAGTTAGAGAATGTCTACCAGGTGCTAACTGTGGTGCTTGTGGATTTGCAGGTTGTGATGCTTATGCTAACGCTATTATTAACGACGGTGTAGCAACTAACCTTTGCCCTCCTGGTGGTGCAGACACAGCAAAAACGCTAAGTGAAGCAATGGGTGTTGCTTTTGTAGAAACAGCACCAAACTATGCAATCGTAAGATGTAAGGGTACAACAGAAAACACAGCTAAGATGACAGACTATCAGGGTGTTAAATCCTGTGCTGCTTGTGTTAACCTATATGGTGGTGACGGTACCTGTGCTAATTCCTGTATGGGTTACGGTGATTGTGTAACTGTATGTGCATATGATGCAATTCATGTAGTTGACGGAGTTGCAGTAACAGATAAAGAGAAGTGTGTAGCTTGTGGCCTATGTGTTAAAGCTTGTCCTAAGAGCATTATTACAATTATCCCAGCATCTAATGATATTGCAGTTACCTGTTCTTCCTGTGAAAAGGGTGCAGTAACAAGAAAAGCATGTAAAGTTGGCTGTATTGGTTGTAAGAAGTGTGAGAAGGCTTGCCAGTTTGATGCTATTAAGGTAGAAAACAACCTAGCTTCCATCGATCCAGAAAAGTGCACAAACTGTGGTGCATGTGTACCAGAGTGCCCAACAAATGCAATAACAATTCTAGGTTGTTCTAAAACAGCCTAGTCAAAAGTAAATCAAGGCTAGTCTAAATAATTACTACAAAATATTATACATATGGTAAAAATACCCGGCATGTAATACTATAAGTAGTAAGATTATTACCCTAGCCTTGATTTTTTACTATTTAATAGCTATAATAAATATATAAAATTGAAAGGAATTACTATCATGAATAATATTTTTAAAAGAGTAAGTGTAAGAAAATATCTAGATAAACCAGTAGAAGCTGAAAAAATCCAGTCCATCTTAAAGGCAGCTATGGCAGCGCCATCATCAAGAAATCAACAGCCTTGGGAGTTTTATGTAGTGACTAACAAAGGGATAATAGAAAAGATAGCAGATTGCCATCAGTATTCTAAATGCGCAGCTGGTGCCCCTGTAGTCTTTGTGCCATGCTTTAAAGCAGATATGCCACTACCAGCCTCTGTTAACATTGATATGTCAGCAGCAGTGGAAAATATGCTACTACAGATTACAGACCTTGACCTAGGGGCAGTATGGATAGGTATTACACCAAAAGAAGATCGTGTGGCTTATATTAGAGAAGCAATGAATATCCCAGCAGAGCTAACACCTTTCTGCTTAATCCCTTGTGGATATCCAGATAAAGAGTACACACAGAAGGATAGATTTGATCTGGCTAGAGTACATTATATAGATTAATAATTGGTTAGAATATATAGCTTTACAGCTACAGAAATAAGTTGTTGTATAAGTAATTAGCAGTATATCCATAGAAAGAGTAAATTAATGAATAAGAAACAAAAGAAAATTTTAGCAGTAGTTCTGGTAATTATATGCCTACTGCTTGCAGTAGCATGGTTTGTTGGGGATTACTTTGTAGGCTATGCCCTAGAGAGAAAACCTTTAGATGATTTTGACCCACTGGCACCAAGCTATGAAATGGGCGAGATAGAGCAGAAAAACAAAGACAATATAAACGCATTAGTAGATCAGTGGCTAGTAGAAGTAGATCCAGTTACAGTTAATCTTACTGCTACAGATGGCACTCCACTACATGGTTTGGTGTACAATAATAATGACAGTGATTTGTGGGTAATAGCAGTACATGGCTACACCTCAATACACACTGCTGTAGATGATATAGCTTATAACTACTACAATAAGGGCTATAACGCCATAACACCAGACCTAAGAGGTCATGGATATTCTGGTGGTCAGTATATGACTATGGGATATAATGACTCAGAGGATTTACTACTTTGGATTGATTATATACTAGAGATTAATCCTAATGCTGAGATTGTACTACATGGAGTATCTATGGGTGCTGCAACTGTAATGATTACTGCAGGTGATGACAAACTACCTGAAAATGTAATAGCAGTAGTAGAGGACTGTGGCTATACAAATGCCTTTACAATGATGGAAGAGCAGATTGAGTTTAGATTTGGGCTACCATCCTTCCCACTAGTTGATATAGCAAATATTGTTTCTCAGATTAAGACAGGCCTTGATATAAGAGATGCCTCTCCTATAGAGTCACTGGAAAATGCTGAAGTTCCGATTTTGTTTATCCATGGTGATCAGGACGGCTATGTTCAGTTTTATATGCTAGATGAGCTGTATAACAGCTATGATGGTATTAAAGAAAAACTGGTAATAGAAGGTGCTGATCATGGTGGAGCTAGAAATCTTCAGCCCGAGCAATATTACAATACGGTCTTTAATTTCATTGATAATATATAGTTTTACTATACAAAGAGAAAAAAACATACAAATCTATACAAAAAGTATAAAGGCTATCCCACTTAATACATGGGATAGCCTCTACATTAGAGAATAAACTATGCTATTCACAACTCCACTTTATATATACATTTATGTAAAAGTATATGTTCTAAAGGTAGGGGATGTTCGCTAAGCTGTGTGTCGAGAATTTCTAGCAGTTTCCCTCCTGCATTCTCGATGGTTTTTCTTGATGGTATGTTCTCGCAATCGCAGGTGACAATAAGGTAGGACATACCTAACCTCTTAGCTAATTTAAATAGTATGTAACATGCTTTTTCAGCATAGTTATTACCTCGATAGATTGGATCAATGGCATAGCCGATATTGCCTTGTTCATATAAAGCTTCGCTATGGCCCATGCGCAGATCACAATCTCCTATGGGACGCCCATCAAGTAAGAAGATTCTGAATTTATAGGTATGTGCCCATTTCTTTCGGTCGCTTTTAAGCTCCTCAAGTAGTTCGAGGTATATCTCATTGTCGGTTAATAGTTCAGTTCCCTGTAACATAAGACTACCTCCTATCTATATTATTTTATTTTGTTAAGATAGTTACCATAAGGTATCTTTCTTTATACTAATACTAGCAAAATTAATTAAAAATAGCAATGAATATTGTGTTAAATGTTGATTTTGCACAAAAAAATGGTGGTTGTCTAAAAAAAGCCGTTGACAAATGGATTAATTGTGTGTCTAGCTAGCCAATATAGGCAAAACCAAGTGGCGAAAATAAACTTTTTTGTTAGCAAGTTATCATAATAACATGGTAATTGCTTGCAAGTTAAAATGAAAAAGAGTATAATCAATGATATATATTAAATAAGTACAATTTTCATTTAGTTTTATTGTAGATATTATATAATGTTATTAATATAACTTATGTAATGATATATGAAAAATTTCCATATAATTTATATTTTGGAAACTATAGAAAGAGTCGATAGTATGAAACAAAGTTTCAAACATGGGTTTGTGCTTTCGGTAATTATAACAGCTGAAATTTTCTCATAAAAATTATTAGAAAATCACACAAAGCACAAGGAAAGGAATTAACATTTAAATGAGTAAGAGAGAAGATAATCTCCTAGGAGAAATGCCCGTACCTAAAGCAATATTTAAAATTGGCGTGCCAGCAATGGCTGCCATGCTGGTAATGGCTGTGTATAATCTAGTAGATACACTGTTTATAGGTATGCTAGGTGATGACAAAGCCTTATCAGCAGTAGCAGTAGCTTTTCCTATTATGACACTTATGGGGGCTGTAGGGCAGGTTTTTGGAGCTGGTGCAGCTGCAGCCATAGGTAGAGCCTTTGGGGTAAAGGATCACGACTACGCAAATAGAATTGCAACTACTACTATATACACCTCACTGGTATCAGGAGTAATATTTGCTATATTTGGTATACTTTTTATTGAGGAGATATTTACTGCTTTTGGCACTACACAGTCGGTAATGGGACATGCTGTAGATTACGGAATTTGGATGTTTGTCGGTGCAGTTTTTTCTATACCGAACCAAGCTTTTAACAATATTGCAAGAGCAGAAACAAAGGCTGTCCTATCCATGAAGGCACTTTCTATTGGCTCAGTAGCAAATATAATCCTTGACCCGATATTTATGTTTGAATTAGGAGGATTTGGTCTTAACATGGGTATAGAAGGGGCTTCTATAGCAACTACAATATCTCAGGGGCTATGTTTCTTATTTATAGGCTGGCATTTCTTTACAGGAAAGACCACAGTTAAGATTAAACCATCAAACTTTAACCCAAACAAATCCCTATACAAAGAGGTAGTTTCAACAGGGGCACCAATAGGATTATCCCAGATGCTTAGTACCCTAGCTGTTTCTATTACAAATATTGCTGCTATTAGCTTCTCAGTAGATTTAGTATATGGTGAGAACATACAATCAGCCTATGGGATTGTTTTAAAGTTTACCATGATGATTTTCATGGTGTTTATGGGACTGCTACAAGGGTTTCAGCCAATTGCTTCCTTTAGTTATGGCTCCAGAAATAAAGAAAGATTCTATGAGGCTTTTACCTTTACGAGAAAACTTCTTTTAGTCAGTTCTGCGGTAATCGGTTTAATTATGCTAGTATTTGCACCGATGTTTATATCAGCCTTTACACAAAACCCTGAGATTATTGACATGGGTAGTAAATTTATAAGAGCTAATGGTATATGTCTACCCCTACTTGGTATAGCAATGCTACAGATGCTGACATTCCAAGCTACAGGTAACGGAAGATATGGTTCTATAGTTGCTACAGCTAGACAGGGGTATATATACATACCTTTACTATTTATACTAGCTGCCACTGTCGGCATATCAACAATATTTTATATACAAGCAATATCCGATCTATCAGCAGGGATAATTAGTATGATACTGTATACAAAATACAAAAAAACTCTGGAAGCACACTTTAATAGTGTTGATTAATCACAAAAAATCCGTTATAATATAAGTATAACTTGTTTATAAAGGATGGTGTTTTAATGGAACTTAATATCACAGAGGAGCTTTTTGGCAAGGGCAAAGAGTTTGATAATGATAGTATTAATGATTTTCTTCAACTAATGATGTGGTATGAATGTGCCCTAGTAGAGATGGAAACCAAGCTAAAGGTACTTGATAAAGAGTTTAATATTATCCGTAAAAGAAACCCCATACACTCTATACAAACTAGAATTAAGCGACCTATTAGCATTATTCAAAAGCTAAATAGAATGAATAAAGAAGTGTCCCTAGACAGTATTAGTAAAGAGCTTTACGATGTGGCAGGAATAAGAGTAATATGCTCATTTAATTCAGATATGTACAGTTTAATAGAGGTGCTAATTAATCAGGATGATATAGAGTTAATTCAGATTAAGGACTATGTAAAAAATCCTAAAGAAAATGGTTATCGCAGTATCCATTTACTACTGGGGATACCTATATTTCTATCTAATGAGAAGAGGATAGTTAAGGTAGAGGTACAGTTTAGAACAATAGCAATGGATTTCTGGGCAAGTCTTGAACATGATATAAGATATAAAAAGCGAATAGAAAGCTCAGAGCATATAGCAAATGAGCTTAGAAAATGTGCTGACTCTATTTCTGAAATTGATAAAAAGATGCAGGAAATTAGAATTATGCTAGAGGAGTCCAGCCAAAGTTAAATAATAAAAGGATAGGTGAAAACCTATCCTTTTTCGGCTCTTTGTCAATAGTTGGGGTAGAAGATAAAAAAGAATGACTTGTATATTAAAGGATAATTACATTTGATAATATTATAACGATAATAATGTAATGTAAAATGTTACCATAAACTTAATAAGTTTTGCTATAGTAAAACTTGCTAATTCATAGTAAACTAACAATAAAAATGTATATATTAGATATAATTTATGCAAAATCTATAATTTATTGACACTGATAACTTAATGATATATAATCCTATTAAGCAATAATGTGGATTTTAAAAGGGGTTAAGTAACATGAAAAGGACGACAATACAAAGGAAGGTGATTCTAGAAACACTTAACTTAGTAGCCAATCACCCTACAGCAGAAGAATTATACGATATTATATCAACTAGCTACCCCCATATTAGTAAGGCTACAGTATATCGCAATCTAAGTCTACTAGCGACAGAGGGAATTATTAGTAGGATTGATACTGGTAATGCTGCAACTAGATTTGACCATAATACTAAACCACATTATCATGCCCAGTGCAGCATTTGTAGTCAGTTATCGGATATTGAGGATTTGGATAATGGATATATTATGATGCTACAAAAACAGATAGAAAAGCAGGGTGACTTTAAGGTAGATTCCTATAGTTTACTATTTCATGGGATTTGCAGTAAATGTCAAAATAACACTTAAGAATAATAGGAGGATTATTATGAGAAGTATTACAACACTGGATTTACAGTACGCACACAGATTTTATGGTTTTAAAGGTGAGGCTCAGTATCTACACGGACATACAGGTATTTTAACACTAGAGGTTGAAGGCGATGTTAACATGGGAGTTAATATGGTATTCCCATGTAATGAAATTCAGAAAACTGCTTGGGAAGTGTTAAAGAATTTTGACCATTCTCTAATTTTAAGAGAAGATGATCCACTACTACCAGCAATTTTAAAGGTATATGAGGAAACAGGTCTTAAAGACGGTACACCAGAAAATACTATGAAGGGGCCAGCTTTTAAAACTGAACTAGCTACTGCTTATCCAGATTGTAGACTAGTGGTAACTAAGGAAACAATGACTGTAGAAGGTATGATTAAGATAGTTTACGAACTACTAAAAGATAAGCTTAACATTGCAAAAATTACCTTTACAAGTGGTGTTAACGCAGCCTCAGCAGAGTATGAAACTAAAAATGATTTAGATCTATGTCCACTATGTGGTATTACAATGGGCGAAGACCATGTATGTCCAAAATGTAACTACAAAAGACCATAGTACCATTATATAGTTAATATAATAGGGGCTATTCCTTTAACAGAGGGAATAGCCTCTTTATGGTTAAATAAAGAGGTTCTACATCAATTGTTTGTGTGCCTTCCCTAGCCGACGGCGAGGGAAGGCACACAATATAATTTTACCACAACATTTGGTAAAGAACCAATAAAGACCTAAGGTGTGAATCTAATATAATTCTATGACCTATTTCTAGGATTTTGCCAAAGAAAATAAAAAACAGTGTGAAAAATTCACACTGTTTTTTCTATTTATAGTTTTAATTATTTAAAAATCCGAAAGCATATTATAGTAATTCTTATCACTAAACAATATATCAGCAAATGCTTCTTCGTTCATAGGTCTATCAAAATAGTACCCCTGAGCAATGTCACAGCCAATATCTCTTAACCAGACTGCCTGTTCTTCTGTTTCGATACCCTCTGCAACAATCTTCATTTTAAGATGTTTAGCCATATTAATTAGATTTGTAATTATAATTGTGCTTTTCTCGTTCTGTTCTTTATAGCCAAAGAATGCCTTATCTAACTTAATAACATCAACTTCAACATCACTTAAACGGTTTAGTGAGGATTCACCAGCACCAAAGTCATCTAAGGATATCTCAAATCCCATATTTCTAAAATGTGTAATTTTATCTAGGAATTTAGTTTCGTTGCCGATAATTGCACTTTCGGTAATCTCTAGCTCTATCTCATCAGGAGAAAGTTTGTATTTAGAGATAATCTTATATAAATCTGTAGCTATATTATCCTCTAGTACAGTCCAAGCTGATAGATTAACAGAAATCTTTGGTATAAATAGTATTTCTTTATTTGAGCTAATAAATTTACACACTTCCTCTAAAACATATTTATCTAGAGAAGATATAAAGCCATTGCTTTCAAATATAGGGATAAATGAATCAGGATAGATGGTATTACCATGTTTAGGTAGCCAACGAACAAGGGCTTCTGCACCACAAATTTCTAAGGTGTTAAAGTCAACCTTAGGCTGGTAGTATACAGAGAACTCTCGGTCAATTAGGGCTGATTCCATCTTAATGGTAATATCTATTCGGTCATCATACTGCTTTCTCATCTTATCATCAAATAGGGTAAAGGTAGTACCATGTTTATTCTTACCACACTGTCTTGCCCAGTCAGCATATCCAATCATGTTATTAGAGCTTTCTAAACAGTTAGAAATCACATAGGTACCAAAGGACATACTAAGATTAAACTTATCACTAAGAACGCTTCTAACTGCTGGTAGAATATCCGATAGATAAATTTCCTCAATCTGTTTACCGGCATTAACCTTTCTAAAGACGATAAACTGATCTGCAGTTCGTCTCATTATACAACACTCAGGTTCGGAGAAAACAGCTTCAAGGGTTTTACCGATGGTTTTAATAACC
Organism: uncultured Oscillospiraceae bacterium; assembly: GCA_964369235.1. Taxonomy (GTDB): domain Bacteria; phylum Bacillota; class Clostridia; order Oscillospirales; family Ruminococcaceae; genus CAYJEQ01. The sequence continues at coordinate 48,571 of CAYJEQ010000004.1, forward strand.
TCGCTACCTTTCTCCATACCGAAATATGTGTTAATAGACCTAAATAAATCAATATCTAAAGATATAAACTCATAGCTATAAGGTGTGGCATTTGCAAGTAGCTTCTTGGTTTCCTGTCTAAATTTATTATGGGTATATAGTCCAGTAACTGGGTCAATATCCTGAGTCATTAGTATTAGCTTTTTGTTTTTATCCTGCTCATAAATTGCGTATAACAAGAAGGCAATAATAATCATAATAAATCCAAATAGGATATAAATCCCATAATCACCTAAAAAGTCACTTAAAGTGTAGTTGTTAGAGTATTCATTAATATTATCAAGTATTATTCCTTGGAATACATTAATGTCAATAGTATCCTGTATAACATTAAATATAGGCACATATTCTGCTGATATTTCTTTAGAGATAAGTAGCTTAAATGGTAGCTCGGTATTTATAGGCAGAATAAGCTCAGTTTCATTATTTATAGTTGGTGTAATATAGGTTGAGGTGGTTTCAGTAAAGGCAAGAATATCAATAATGCCTTCGTTATAATCCTGTGTCAGATGTTCTATGCTATCATAGAATACTATTTCACAGTTAGGGAAGGCAGCAAGGAAACTCTCGTAATCTACAAATAGATAATGAAGCATACCGATAGTTTTACCAGCATCAAGCATAGCATTCACACTCTCATAGCCAGCTGATTCTTGACGGTCAAGGGCAGCATAAAGTGGTATGGAGTAAAAGGCTTCGGTAGTATCATAGTACTGATTTAATAATGTATTGTTATCCCCTGATAATGTTAACAGTATATCAAAATTTTCATGAATGGTATTTGGATCGTTAAAATTGTAAGGCAGATAGTTAAACTTAACATTATATATCTGAGCAAAGTAATCTAAGGTGTCAACAAGGATACCGGCAGGTTGATTATCTGCATTTTTATAGGAGGCAGGAGGCTGGTTAGCAATGTAACCAACATTTAGCACCCTAGAGGAAAGCAGATCCTTCTCTGAGCGTCTAAGTTGACGGTGTATAAACTGAATATCATCTTCAATATAGTTTCCGCCTATTTCCCATAGAAAATCTGCTTCTTCTCTTAGTATCTGTCCAAGTTCATCATCAATACTAGCTAGTAGCTGGGTATTTTCAGGAATGGTGGCAAGACCGATACTATAAACGCCAATATTAAGAGCATTATACATCCCCTCGGCATCATCATGAAGAGAATACATCATATAAAAGTCACCTGGGATCTCTGTATAGTCAAAGATGGAGCCATAAACAAAGTTTACAGAGATATCATGCTCCTGACAATATTCTAAAAGAACATCATTACCTATATTGTTAGGATAGGTAACAACAGTTTTACCGTTAAAAGCCTGAGGATCATCATAGCAAATTGCACTATCACTACTAGCAAGATAAAGATAAACCCTACCTAGTGGCATATTAGAATAGACTAGATCGTCATTATTTGCTATTTTTTCTTCTTCGGTAGGTATTAAATATAGACCTACTATATCAATAGCACCGTTATCAAGAGAATCCCTATAGTTTTCATCTATTGGTATATACTGAAACTCATAATCGCTTATCTCGGCTATTTTCTCAAAGATGTCATAGCCATAACCTTTCTGGCTATAGCTGTACATATCTTCAATAATATTATTATACTCTGGAATATACCCAACCTTAACGGTTGTTTTGCTATCCCCATAACTATCTATAACAGTAGTGAATCCAATTAGTAAAAAACTAATACATATTAAACTGAGTATAGTCCTGTGTACTTTATTAATCATACTACACCTTTCTAAATTTCTCCTTAGAAAAATTTATTAAGTAATTTTTCACAAAGCAGGTAAATACTGATTACTTTTGTTTATTATTCATAAGTTCCATTACAGCAAGTGTTGGCTCAGCCCAGTTGTATGACTTTAAGAATTCACCCATAAATAGATGAGTTTCACCATTTAAGTAGCGATAATAGTCACAGTTAATCATACTGCTTTTAACTCTACACTGTCCGTATTTTTGCTCAACTAAATCACCAATATTATATGAATCTAGTATTCGTTTTAGTCTTGACATATATGATCTAAAGCTATCCTTTGCTTTCTCAGCATCAAGATCCTCTAGAATTGTAGCTGAAAGCTCACTAGTTCTCACCCATTCACCTCTGCTATAAACTAGATATGCAAGGATTTCTTGGGCTTTTTCATTTTTAAACACTACATGACTGCCACCAATAGATACTCCAAAATTAGGGAAGCAGGTAACATCAATAGTCTGATCAACAGGAGACATAGAGTAGAACTTTTTAATTAATTTGTCCACTTCTTCTCGGTCATAAGGCTTTGTAATATAACCTATTGCTGAGGTTTTCCAAGCATCTAAGGAATACTCATTAAATGCTGTAGCAAAAGCATAAAGAGGTTTATTTGGTGAGGCTTCTAGTTGTTCAGCCACCTCTAAGCCACTCATACCAGGCATTTCAATATCTAGAAACACTAGATCCACAGGATTATTTAGTATAAACTTTAGTGCCTCTACACTATTTCCAAAGGAGCCTACAATCTCTAGATTGCTATATGTGTTAAGGATAATCTCAAGAATCCTTCTAGCACTGGGCATGTCATCTACTAATACAACTTTTTTCATACTTATGACCATTCCT
>CAYJEQ010000004.1:51335-62759 GCA_964369235.1 uncultured Oscillospiraceae bacterium
CTTTGATTTTATGTAATTTAATCAAAGGATAAATCTATTTAATATATTGGGTGGTTTCTTTATTTCGAGGGATAGCTATGGTAACCTGTGTACCACGATCTATCTCACTACTAACATCTACAGTGCCACCTACCAGATGTTTTAAACGGTAGATAATACTTTTAGTGGAACTATCATAGGCATCTGTACCAGTATCTTTAGTTGAGGTTTCAGGCTTGTACCCAATTCCGTCGTCCTGTATTGTTATAATGATTTTGTTATTATGCTGGGAGGTTGATAGATATATAGAACCAGTGCTAGCTCTTTTTCTGATACCGTGCTTTACTGCATTTTCCACTAAAGGTTGCAGTGTAAGTGGTGGCACTAGAAAATCAGATACTAGTATATTCTCCACATAATTTACCTCATCGCCATAACAAATTTTTTGTACAGCAATATATTCATGAATATATTTAAGCTCATCATTAAAAGGCACAAGGGTTTTATTTGATATAAGATTAAAGCTACTGCGCATATATTTTGCCAGTGCGCCAATAGCGTCTACAGCTTCCATAGGATCACGATAGCACAGCTCCTGTATGGATAAGAGGGTGTTACTAACTAGATGGGGCTGCATCTTAACAGAAATCAGACTTAGCTGGCTCATTTTCAGCTTTTCTTTTGCTGCACTTAACTCGCCTTTCTTAATAAAGCTATCTGTTACAAGATTTACAAAAGCTGATAGAGATACAAATACGAAGAATAATCTTAGCATTATAGCAGATGTTTCATAGTTACCCATTACAAATGTCATAACTTCATAAACGATAAAAGTTGTGATAACTATAATATTAGGTATACCAAGTTTACCGATTTTACTAGTACCTGTTATATCTGCTTGATACTCTTTAATTTTAAGTATTAAAACATAAATCATTCCTATGAATGTTATTATAAAAAAGGAGAATATGCTATCTAATAAATCCATAGTAGAGGTAAACTGCAAAATTAGTGCAACAGCTACATTTAGAAAACTTAGTTTAGAGATGAAGATAATATTTCTTCTTGCTTTACCAGTGTAGTTTCTAGACATTTCTAAAAAGAAAAATCCCGACATAAGCAGCAGTGCTGTATAGGTAAATATACGCTCAATAGGTGCTGGTAGTAGCTGGTAATAAAACTTCTGAGCTTCACCAAAACTCCAGATACTAATGAGAATTTGCACAATACCAATAGTGGAGTATTTAAAAAACAACTCCTTGCTATTATAGGCAAAGCAAAGTAGAAGGGTAATACACCCAGAAACAAATACCACTAAGCTAATAGCAATGGAAGGGGCACTTACAGCAGAGGCATACTCTGCAATATCTAGTGCATCTCCAAGTATTACCTTGTTTTTAAACTGGCTTATAGACTCGTAACTACTGTTAAGCTCAAATGTAATGGACAGTATACTTTCGTCCTGAGGCATAGGAAGTATATGCCATTTACTTATAGCACTTTCCCCAAAGGAGGTAGGGTGCTCACGATAATACTCATAGGTTAGCTGATCGTTTTCGTAAACTTTCATCTCCTGATGAACAGTTCTAATAGCAAAGGAGTCACCGAAATCGTCAGGGTTTCTTATGTTAATTTTGATTACTGAATCCCCGGAGGAATCAGTAGAAGAATAGAAGCTATAATTATCATATATGAAAAGATCTTTAGAGATATTATCCATATGAACTTCATAAAAATAATAAACTAATACAAAGATTAGTATACTAATCAGAATAAGAGCTCTATTTAAATTTTTTTCCTTTTTAAAAATTGAATCCATTAGGAATCCCCCTCCTAACCTTACATTAAGGTTTGAAGTAATATATTGTTAATAACTTACATAAATATACCCAATTAATTGTAATATAAATAGTGGGAAATTTCAATGTAAAATTATGACAATTCGTCTTAAAATATGCCTAAAAAAGATAAATCTATTAAGCCAAGTTGATATAATATCTGTGATATAGACAGAACAATAAAAATCACCATACCGGCATTTAGGATACCATGTTTTATAAATCCACCAAATGATAGATCCATTTCTGTTTCTTTTATAAATAGCTTTCTAAAACTTATGATCCAAAAAATCAGCCCAAGAAATAGAATAGTTATGATTAACAGTCCGATAAAAAGGAATATCCCTACAATGGACAGCACCTCAGGGCTTGTAAATATCTCTATAGCCATCTGATTGTCCATATCCTCAGGTAGAGTGGAAAGATAGTCCAGTGTGTTGCTATCAATAAATGGCATAACAAATATAGCAATACTTCCTAAGAAATTAATCATACCATGAAGTATAATACAGTATAGAAGACTACCACTGCGAATGTATACATAAGCTAGGAACATACCTGTGATAAATGCATAGACAAACTGCTGTAAATTACCATGAAATAGCCCAAAAACCAGCCCAGAGGTAAAAATAGCAGCAAGCTCACCATGTTTAATAATACGATCAATAAGAAGTTTTCTACAGAATATCTCCTCAAAAATTGGTGCTAGGATTACAGTAACTAAAAAAACTGCTCCTACATCAATGGATGCAAGGACTTCATCTAATACATTTCCAATATCTTCTCCCGAATACTGGGACACCGAGGAAATCATACCTTGGCTAATTAGATTACCTAGGAATATAAGTAGATACCCCATACAAAATAATTTCAGTATTTCAGAAGCTCTAATTTTAATTTTAGGGATAGGGTTTTTCTCATGGTCTGGCAGTCTGAGAAAGAAGTATATAATAGTTGTTCCCACAATATAAGTTGCCGATTGAGCCACTATAAGTAGAGCTGTTTCTAAGTCACTACTTGATAGGAAGGAGCTACCTACTGATATCAGTAGTAATGTCAGTGGTAAAACTATTATATATGTACTAAGAGTAAATGCAGAAAAAGCCCAGCCTACCCTGCTAAAATCTTTAGATGGTTTGTGCATAATAATCTTCGTTCCTTTCTTGAAGTTTTGTGTGATTTTGCCACAAGAGATTGTGTAGTGGAATAGTTTCCTTTAGAATATTTAGGGAAAAATACAAAACTCCAACATGAATAAATTCATGTAATTGAAACTATGTTTCAAACGATAACCATATTTATACATATAGAGCTGCTGCTAATATTTAAGGTATATAATAATACAAAAAAGTTAACAGCAGACTCTATATAGTCATAGGTTTAATATTATACAGTATTTTACTTAAAAATTCAACATTTTAACGAAAGAATATTATATTATTAACGAAGAATATTATATTGTAATTAATTTCTCATCTGATTTGATAATATCCGTTAAAGGGATACCCATTGGTTTAAGCTCGATACCTAGTTCCTGTAGCTGTTCAACCACACCAAAATGATTGGCACAAGCGATACAACCAATTACATTAACCCCAGCGTGCTGAGCCATCTTGATTTTTTCCTGTATACCTGTGTTTTCTGCAGTTAGCTTTGCAGTTGCACCCCAGATAATTAGGTCAATTTCGTCCCACCACTCTCGAGTTTTAGCATTAGTAGCATACATAAACACCATAGAATATGCTGTGTCTGGATTGTCGTTTGTCCATAGAATATTTAACTTACTCATAAAAAATTCCTCCTTAGCTATATTTATAATATTATACCATTTATTTACTTTAAATGCCAGTATCTACTATACAATTGGTACAATTTTTGTGATATTATATTGGTGATATAACTCTTATATGTTATAATGTACAGAAGTTATAACAAAGTATAGTGGAAAATCAGTAATATAAAAGCAAAATTTTCACCTATAAGAACATAAGAGGTATTAATAAATATGACAACTAAGGAAAAACTTTTAAAAATATTATATATTATTTTAAGTGTGGTAACAGCTATACTAGCTAATATGGCGCTGTTTATGCTCCATTACATGGCATTAGTTCCACTGGCTTTTAACGATACAGGCTCAACATATATGCCTATACTACAGCTTTTAGGTACTATGGCGTTTTGTATATCGCCACTTGCCATTGCTTTAATAGCCATAGGTATTTTAATCAAAAAAATTATTAAGCAATTCTCCTTTATCTCTTACAGTGTAGTTGTAGGGATTGTGGTGGTGTTTTATATATTCCAGTATATAAATATGTATCAGCCTGATAATATAATTACTGCAACCATAACTAATAAAGAAAATAAAGACCATTATAGCCAGTTAGTAGAAGATACAAAGCTTTACAGCGAGGCAGTAGCTACAGGACAGCTGGTTTTTAAGAGGGATACTGGTAATGGTAGTATAGCTATAGTTGGACAAGGAGAAGATTATTATATTCACTACAATGGAGACATAGGAGAATATATAATTAAACCTTACTCAAACCCTAATGGTGAAGGATATACCTACGCTGCAGAGCCTCTATTTGCTATAGATGGACCAGTGGAGCTGATTATTAACAATAATTTTATGTCATTTACAGTAAATGGAGTGGTATATGAGATACCCTATATAGACATTATCAGTGAGCCTGTTAAGGTAGAGGAGAAAAACACCCTACAGGTTGAGCATAAATTCCTATCCACTATAATGAAAGGTGTGCTAAATGATTTAACCCAGCCTACTGGAGATGGCCAGTATCAGATAAGAGATCATGAGATATCCCCAGAGGATTTCACCATAAAATTAGATGAAGGTGAGATACTAAATATAATAGTAGAGCAAAATAATCCAAATCTAGGCGAAGATGCTTATGATAGAATAGATCAGATTGCCTATATGTATAATGGCGAGTTTGCCTTAAGGACTAGTATATTGGTAACTAAAGAATACAATGCTTCCAGTATTCACACAGCTATAGAGGGTGTAATAGAAAGGGAATATGACCCAGCAGATGGAGTAGAGTATATAGAGGTATATATATCTAGTCACTCCCAGAGGCTTATGGACTATCTACCATGTAGTAATACAATAAAAGTTCCTATATCAGATTATCAATAGAAAATTATTTGGTATTTTTTCTCAAATTTTCCGAGGCTATTTTAAGCAAAATTGCTAAAATAGCCTTGACATAATACAAAACAGCTGATATAATAGGAAGGTAAATCTATCTGTCTCTAAAAACGCGCTCTTTTATCGAGGATGGTCATCCTCGTTTTTTTATTGCAAAAATGCATGAAAGTAACTGTGGTGTATGCGTCTAAAGGCAGATAAAAATAATATTTAATAAGCCTTAAGGCAAAAGGAGATCAATGGAACTTTTAAAATTCACAGAACTATCACTAACACCAAAGATGATGAGCGCAATCGAAGAGATGGGATTTGAAACATCAACAGAGATTCAGACAAAAGCAATACCTCTAATTCGTGAGGGTGTTGATGTAATCGGTAAATCACAGACTGGTACAGGTAAAACAATGGCGTTTTCCATTCCAGCAGTTGAGATTATCGACACTAAGGAAACAAAGCCAACAGTACAGGTACTTGTACTATGCCCAACTAGAGAGCTAGCACAGCAGGCTTGTGAAGAGATTAAGAAACTAACTAAGTTTATCCCTGGCATTAATGCTGCTGAGGTTTACGGTGGTGCTTCAATGGAGCGTCAGATTATGAAGCTAAAAAGAGCTAACATAGTTGTAGGTACACCTGGTAGAATTATGGACCACCTAGAAAGAAGAACACTTAAGCTAGGCAACCTAAAGATGGTTGTACTAGACGAAGCAGATGAAATGCTAAACATGGGCTTTAAGGAAGATGTAGAGTCCATTCTAAAAAATACACCGGAAGCAAAGCAGACAGTATTATTCTCTGCAACAATGCCTCCAGCAATTATGGCACTAACAAAGCAGTTCCAGCGTCAGCCACACCTAGTAGAGGTAAGCAAGAAGCAGGTAACACTTGACAATATTACACAGAAGTATGTAGATGTAGCAATGGGCAGAAAGATGGACGCTCTACATCTAATGATGAGATACTATGCACCAGCACTAACAATGGTATTCTGTAATACTAAGGCTATGGTTGATGATATTGCACAGTTCTTAAAAGACAATGGTTTTGCAGCAGAAGGTCTACATGGTGACATGAAGCAGGCTGTTAGAACTAAGGTACTAGATGATTTTAAAAAGGGTAGAACGTCTATCCTAATTGCAACTGATGTAGCTGCTCGTGGTATTGATGTAAACAACATCGAGTATGTAATTAACTACGATGTACCACAGAACAACGAATACTATGTTCACCGTATTGGTAGAACAGGTAGAGCTGGTAAAACAGGTACAGCTATTACAATCTGTTCTGGTAAGCGTCAGGTATTCGTACTAAGAAACATTGCAAAAATGCTAAAATCCAACATTGATTCTATGACTCTACCAAAGGCAGAGCAGATTTTAGAGAAGATTGCTCTAAATCAGGTTGAATCTGTTGAAAATATACTAACAGAAGAGTTAAACCCAGTATATGGCGATATGCTAAACACACTTCTAAGCAAAGGTCATTCTCTACACACAGTTGCACAGGCAGTGCTACAGCTTCACTTTGGCAAATCTATGCCAACACTAGAAGATGTTGCAACCTACACAGCTAAGAGTGATAGAGGTGAAAGTAGGGACAGAGGTGATAGAGGTGATAGAAGATCATCTGGTGGTATGGTTACATCTAGCCCAGCAGAAAGTGGCTACACTAAGATTCTACTAACAGTTGGTAGAAGTGGCAGAGTAGCACCTAACCACATCGTTGGTGCAATCACCGAGCGTACAAATCTAAGAGGAAACCAGATTGGTAAAATCGAAATCTACGATGACAACTCTCTAGTTTCTCTACCATCTGATATGGTAAACGATCTACTAGATCAGCTACAGGGACTAAAAATCTGTGGTAAGCCAACTCAGGCTACAATGGCTACTGAAGGCATGTCCTTTAGCAGTGGCACTGTAAGAAGAAATGACAGAGGCGGCAAGAAGTCATACAATGACGATAGAGGCAGAAAGTCTGGATATAAAGACGATAGAAAATCCCGTTTCTTTGGTGGCAAAGGCAAAAGTGGCGGCGGTAGATCATCTAGAAAAGATAGCTTCTAATTAGCATAAACTTTAAGTTACAATAAATGATTCTATATCAATTGTTGAAGCACCTTCCATCGTCCTTGGCGAGGGAAGGTGCTTCATATAATTTTACCCAAACATTTGATAAAGAACCTAAATTATCAGGACTATAGGGATTATCCTTATAGTCCCTTTTGTTTACCTAATATTAATAATTGATGTTCTATATCAAGGCACCACAGATGATTTTACTAAAATATTTATTATAGACCCATAATAAAACACAGGCTGAAACTTTTTTAATCTGGTTTCAGCCTGTGGTATTATTATTAAATTTTATGTAGCTAATTATTTATCTTTAAGTCCTAGTTTTTTATAGCAGTAGTAGGAATAGTACATAGGTACAACTACACATAACATAATGGTGGTATATATTGTAATAGCACCCCACATGCTACTGATAAATATAGAAGTAAATAGGAATATTATACCTGCTGCTATAAAGCAGTAACCACCTAGACGATGGGTTTTGTTCCATATACCTTCATCAGCAAGGGTCCACGGGGTTTTAATACCAAAGCTGTAATTCTGCTTTGCTTTAGGTAGGTTGTTGCCAATATAGATAAATAGTATACCTATAAGAATAGGCATAACAGTGGATACAGATACTATATCAGGGCTGATGGAATTAGCAATGGTGATACCAAAGATAGCGTTAAAGAATATTAGAATAATAAATCGGCTATTTTTGTAAAAGCCTTTAAACTTATCATAATTCTTCCCCATAGGATCTATAGAGGGCATCATACCCATTAGTAGATATATTACCACAACTAATAAAGCTAAAATCCACAGTATCCACTTATCTCCATAGTTTGTAACAGCACCACTAAAATCATAGTGTAGTGGCACTTGATCAGGCAGTACCCCATATACTATAGCTAGTATTATAGCTGGGGTAAGCGCCAGTAGTATTAACAGATATTCATATAGTTTTTCTTCTGAAATTTTTTTCATATAAATCTTTCCTTTCATTAGTTTGACATTTATTTTCAAACTTAACTTTCTTTCTTGATGTTTTACATTATCCTTACCCAGTAAACGCTACAAAACACAGCACTCTTAATTATCAGCTTTAAGCTGATTAAACCAAGTTAACACCTCGTCTAAAACCGATGTAGACAGCTCATAGTATATGTATTTACCACGCTTGTCATCAATAATTAGACCTGCTTTTTTTAAGATGGACAGGTGGTGGGACATGGTTGCTCCTGTCATCTCAAAACTTTCTCCAATCTCACCAGCTGTCAGAGGGCGATCCTTTAGCAGATTGAGTATCTGTCGTCTAGTAGGATCACTAATTGCCTTAATAGTCTGCTGGAAACCCATAATACTTCACCTTCCTTATGGTTGTGGTGGATAACATTTAGATATTTATCTAAATAAAGTATACAATAGTTTAGGGTAAAAGTCAAGTATATTTAGAAATCTATCTAAATGTTGTATTGGCTATAATATATATAAGAATTTAATTGACATTACTTTATATATAAACTATAATTTTAAAAGCTGTGATTATGGCTTAACAGAGAAGGGAAGGTCAGTGTTTTGAAGAAAATAATTATACTTATAATTGTAATTAGCCTATGGATATTTCTAATATCCTGCAGTAGTAATAAAAGTTCTGTAGAGCCTAATATAGGAGAAAATCAAAGTTCAGTGGTGGATAGAGCTTTAGATGATAACGGAGAGCTAGAAGAAATTCAAGAGGAGATGACATTTACAGAGTTAGTTTTACATGAGGATGAAGACTGCTTTGTAAAAGTTACAGATATAGAGGAAGATGGCTTAGGAGGATATATTTTAAGAATAATTCTAGAGAATAAATCTGACCATAAAAACTATATTTATAAAATTGAGGATATTTCAGTAGATGGTGTAGAAATCCAAGCTTTATTATTAGTAGAGGTGGTAGCTGGCGAAATAGTTAATGAAGATATTTATTTAGAAATAGAGGAGTTTAAAGATAATAATCCACCAAAGTTTTCAGATATTCAAATGAAATTATTATATTACGAAATAATTGCAGAAAAAGCCCCAAAGGAAATAAATGAGAAATTAGTTAGAATATATCCTTATGGGGAAGAAAACTCAGTGAAATATATTCGAGAGACTAGAGATACTGACAAAGTAATTATAGATAATGATATGGTTACAGTTATTATTACTGGCTATGAAGAAGGACCAATGTGGTATTATATAAACACATATGTAATTAATAAAACAGATAAAACATTACAAATAGGCTTAGAGGATACTTTTATAAATGGGTATAAGATTGATGTTAGTGGTGTTAATTTATTAAAGGCTGGTAATTGTGAGTTTAGTAGCATAACCATATTAAACGACCAGTTAATAGGACATAATATTGAAAATGTAAATGAAGTAAATGGAGCTTTAACAATATCTGAGGTGCATAGTTTAGAGCTAAATAATTTCAGGGTAGATGAGATTTATAGAGGTGATATAACAATAAATCCTTAAGTATATATTAGAATACTTATTAAATATTTAGGTGAAATTTTATTGGGGTACCTTCCCTTGCTATCAGCGAGAGGATGTACACCAATAATTATTAAAGAACAAGTATTAAATTATTATGCTATCTAAAGTAAGTATTATTAAAACTCCCACTCTTTAAACTTACCTATTAACTCAACTCTCTTTACCTTTTGTTTTTCTGCGTTAATAGCAATAATAATAAGGGTTGTACCTGCAATTAGTAGGTATACAAGCCATGATAGATTAAACCAAAATTCTCTACTAATATAGAAACCTAGAATAACCATGGTAACTAGGGATAGGGATAACCATCTAATTCTTTTTATAAAGAAGGAATACAAGAATAGTATAAGCATAGCACCACCAAGAAGTAAGCTACTGATAATATGCTCATATATCAGAAGATTAACTCCTAGATAAATGGTGGTAGCGATACCGAAACCATAGCCGATTTTATCATAAGGGGTAAATTTGTTAATAAGAAGAATTGCTGTTAAAATCATAAGACCGAGGATTTCTTCTTTATATCCAGTAGGATATCTAAAGAAGGGCTGCACATTCCAGAGAAAATAAGCCATTACAGTAGCCATAATAAGGCTAAAGTGGTCGAGAATTTTACCTTGACGACGGTAAAACTGTAGGAAGTATATGGTGGATAAAACCACACTAACAAAATCCATCTCACTACTATGATTACCACCTAGTATAAATCCCATAATGGCAGTTATAGCATAGACATTAACCATTAATGGCTTTACTGTAATAATGGATTTATTGTAAAGCCTTCCTATTATTATAAATAGTACACCCAGTGTCATAGAAACTATGGAGGCTGTAAAACTATTAGTCATATCATAACTATCAAATAAGCCGTATATCACAAAGAAAGCAAAGAAGTTTATTCCTACAATAACATGCTTTTTCATATAGAATATAATTAGATTAGAAACTATAGTATATACTAAAATCATTACAAATTCTTCATTTATTATGGAGGAGAAAAATAGCACTATATAGCTAATATATGTAGCAGCACCACCGAGAATATCCATCTCTTTGTGGCGATTTGTAAGTTTTTTTGGAATTACAATAACACCGAGAGATAGTAGGGCAGTAATAAATATTAAGCTGTGAATATCTGTAACTAAATTCAGTGCATATAAACTTAGTGCTGGGGTAATTAGTAGCTTAATATAAAGCAGGATACGATAGTATATATTTTCTCTTTTTAGGTAGTAGATAAACACTGATAGCCATAGGGTGATAATACTAATACCTTTAAGCTCGTATAGGTAGTTACTTACAACCATATTAATAGTAAAAAGTATACTTATTGTAGAGCTAGAAAGCTGTATAAACTGCCATTTGCTTTTAACCGAGGCCATAAACAGAGCAAAAAGCACAGTTGCAGTAATTAGAGAATGTATACGAGGGTTAAGGGTGAAGTGTGCTGAAAGATTAATGGTAAAAAACACTGCTGACAGGGTCCACCCAGAGGAAGCTAAAGACTTAATAGTACCCGTTAATTTAGGGAAAAACTCACTGTAATCAGCAACATAATCTAGATAGCAGATAACCATAACCATAATGGAGGTTAGGGTAGCAATATTATCAAAACGATACCCTGTTATTATGGCATGTAAGATAAATATTATAGTGTAAAATATAGGTGCTATCCTAAATATAGCAAGGGCAGTAATGGAGGAAAAATTTATTTTAAATAATTTACTGCTAAAGTAATATAGTAGATATATTACAAAAGAAGAAGTAGATATAATCTCTCCATAATTATCAAAGCTAAAGGTTATATTTATGTTAAGTAGTAGCACCATCATAA
>CAYJEQ010000004.1:62769-83651 GCA_964369235.1 uncultured Oscillospiraceae bacterium
CTCCTTTAATTATCTGGATGGTAGCATAGATAAGACCGTATAGATACACTGCACCACGGGATAAACCACTGCTACTGGTTATATTGTGGGTAAGTAGATAGATGGTGGATATTTGGGTGATTATAGATATAAAGAAGAAATACCGTTCTTCATAGAGCTTATGGCCTAGTATAGATGATAATAGGAATATAAGTGATATAGATAATGCTATAGTGTCGAAATTTTCAAAACTGTAATAACTACCTAAAAGCTGAAAATATCCTATAGTAAGTACAGTAGCCCCAGAGAATATAGTCCCTAAATTATAAAGGGATACACTGGTAATCCTCAGACTATCCTTAGTGGATAAAGCCCCTACAAAAAGCCCAATAGAAAGCATAGTAAGTGTAATTACCCTAAATATATCATTCATAAGAAGCCATGTTGATGTACCTAAAATCAGTGCAGCTGGTAGAAGTAAAATTATACCAGCAGTCATGGTGTATTTAATGGTTTTAGCGTTTTTCTGTTTGCTCTTATCTCTAGAGGAATTAGCAGTTACAGGTGGGGTAGGTGGCTTATAATATGTTTCTGACTGATTATTAATAGGCTGGCTTATAGTTGTATTGTCCCTTACAGCATCTACACTGGCAGTAGCCACCGGAATATATTCATCTGTAGTTTTACTAGGACTACTAGAGGAAGGAGCTGCATTATTCACATAGGGTATAGGGGGGATGGGTGGTTTAGGTATTGGTGGGCTTGGGATATTGCTAGTGGGTTTATATTTGTGTATATCCTCAGCAGTAGCCTCTACACTGGTATCTGACTTAGGGATAGGATTATATCCAGGTGTTGTTTTATAGTGGTATAGTTCGTCTTTAAGCTTATTTTTGCTAATTGTTACGATTATACTATAGGGTATTAGAATAAATGGTAGTATCATCCA
Source organism: uncultured Oscillospiraceae bacterium (assembly GCA_964369235.1). Taxonomy (GTDB): domain Bacteria; phylum Bacillota; class Clostridia; order Oscillospirales; family Ruminococcaceae; genus CAYJEQ01. Next base: position 63,698 of record CAYJEQ010000004.1, read on the forward strand.
AACAATTACTAATGTTAAAGCCATTAAATCAATCCTCCTTGTTAATGTATTATAGTTTAGTCATATGGTGATTTCAGATGACTTGCTTTGGTTATATTGTGACAAGTGAGCAGATGATAAAGGATTATTTTATTAGTAAGCAATTAAATCTTCACAAGTCTAAGATGATTAAAATATGCAATAGGGATAAAATCTTCCTTAGTAGAAAGTGCTATCTCCAGTGGCAACATATCCTGTAGCCAATTAGGATTATTTACAGTGCTACTATTATGTAAACTAGCCAAAGTTCGTATACCAGAAATTTTACTGATATTTATGCCATTATCAGCCCAGCCAAGTAACTGTGCATTGTCATAGTACTTAATATCCCCAAAGGCACTAGAAAAGGAATAACCGTTATTTAGTAAGCTATCTGCTTCGGTAAGGTCATAGTCCTGTACTACTGCTTGTATAATTCTACCATTTCTATTGTGGCGAATAAGGGAGATAAAACCATCTTTTCTAGTAAGACGAATAAGCTCTGCTAGAATTTCTTTAGGGTTATCTACAAATTCTAATACTAGATGACAGGTAATAACATCAAAACTATTATCAGCTAGGGTTTTAAGGTAATCTAGGTTTCCTTTAATCTGATTATATCCACTGGTATTAATAGCATAATCTATCATAACACTGTCCTGCTCTAAGGCTGTCACAGTATTATCTTTCCCCAAAAAGTCGCTGACAAATCCAAACCCACTGCCAAAATCAAGGATATCCTTTCCTTTAATATCTGATAGCTGGGCAGTAACTGTTTTATAGTAAAGTTGCCCCAGTGTAGATAAAGTATAGTCATAGTAAAGTTTCATGTTGTTATCCATTTTATCCTCCTAAATAGTATGATTTGTAATTGCTCTATATAGTGATATATTAAAATCTTACTAGCTGTTATAGCCTTCATATAGTTCTTCTGCTTTTTCTAGTAGGCTATGGCAATTATTATCTATCTCTTCCTCAATAACCATTTCCATAAGTTTTTTTAGTATTGCTCCTACTATTTTACCCTGTGGAATACCTATAGCCATTAAATCCTCACCTGTTATAGCAAGACTTTTTAGGCTAAAGCACTGATTAGTAAGCTCTATTTTATTAATCAAATCAAGTATTTGATGATTTTTCTCCACTCTGCCCTGTATTTTATCAGGGTTTTTTGAGCTGTCATCGGCATTTTTTACATAGATAAGACGGATTAACTCCTCTTTGCCTATTTTAGATAACCAGCGTTTTACTGCCCGTGGACTAGGGTGGATTTCACCATCGTGAAATAGTACCAGCTGGGATACCTTCTTTACAGTATCATTATCAAATTTAAGGTTTTTTAGTATAGCGATAACGGTATCTTTACCCACTCGACCATGCTCATAAAAATGCCCTATGCCATCTTCACCGACAGTATAACAGCTGGGTTTTTCTATATCATGGAGTAGCATAGTTAGGCGTACTATTATATCACTAGGGCTGTTAGCTACAGCCTTTACACTGTGGGTGTATATATCGTAGATGTGGTGGGGGTTTCGCTGGTCAAAGCCCACCAGTAAAGCGACTTCAGGAATAATTACTGATATTACATCACTGTAATCTAGTAGTACCTGTTCCACTCCACTGCCCATTAACAGTTTACACAGTTCGGTGTTAATTCTTTCTTTTGCTATGTTATTTAGCAGTGGTGCTAATTGGTGTATGCTATTAGCTGTGTTTTCCTCTATGGCAAAATCATAGGTAGAGGCAAATCTAATAGCCCTCATAATTCTAAGGGCATCTTCACTAAATCTCTCCTGAGGACTGCCTACAGCACGGATTATACCGCTGGCTAAATCCTCCCTGCCACCAAAAAAATCCACAATACCAGCACTGTGATTATAGGCAAGGGCATTAATGGTAAAATCCCTTCTAGCTAAATCGCTTTTTAAATCCTTAACAAAGGAAACACTATCTGGACGACGGTTGTCACTATAACTGCCTTCGGTGCGATAGGTGGTAACCTCAAGGTGTTCACCTTTTACCACAATGGTTACAGTGCCGTGTTTTAGCCCTGTTTTTATTACATTATAATCGCTAAAAGCTTCTATAGTTTCCTCTGGGGTGGCACTGGTACATATATCATAATCATGGGGTGTTTTGCCCAGTAACATATCCCTAACACAGCCACCAACAATATAGCTTTCATAGCCTAGAGAAGATAGTCGTTCTAGGACAAATAGAGGGTTTTTAGGTATATTATATTTCATTGCATTTCCTTTCTATTAATATAGAGATCTATGGTTTATACCCATAATAAGCTCCTCAATCTTATCCATTGGTGGATTTTCTGGCAGGGAGCTGTTTTTCATAGCATAGTTCATTTTTTTGTTATAATCCTCTACCATCATAAAAAACTCATCTCTAAAACTACCATCATTCTGCTGAAACTCACCAGTTCTAATAGCCATTAGCAGTGGTATATCCTCACCTCTATAGGTGATTATCTCTTCTTTTTCCAGTATATCCATACACATTAAATAAAGCCTAATAAGGTGCATGGCGTGTTTATTTAGATGGGCGTCGTCTTTTTTATTATTTCGCTTATTTAGTTTGCTGTAATCCTTAACAATAGAGGTCAAATCAGAAATCATTCCTGTAAAATCCCTTAAAGGGTAGTTTTCTAGGTGGATATTAGCCATTATTTCACTGTCAAACTCTGATTTGTCCGAAGGTGCTATATGTAGGTTAAAACTACCACCATCAAACTCACTATACCTATTGTTAAAGCCTCTAATAGCTGAGTTACAAGAACCTAGTATATGTTCTTCCTTCTCTTTGTGGGGGTAGTGGTCACGAGCAAGGGCATTTTGCAGTCGTCTAAGCTGTTGGGTAGCATAACCACTAAAGGAATTAACAGCCCTTAAAGATAGAAATAGCTTTCTATTATCTAATAGTAGCTGACCTTCACTACTAATATGGCTATAGTGACTAGGCAAACAGCCTAGCATTTCAATAGTGTTAGGATTACAGTTAATTAGTAGTGGAATTACTTTATTTAATCGGTAGATTACTGTATCTGTATTATTATCAATATACTGCTCGTTATTTGACAGCCCTAGTAGTTCATGAGGGGTATTAATGGAAATACCTCTAATATCAATATCCGAGCCTAGTTTATTAGTACCATAGGAATAACTGCCACCAAAGGTAAGAAATAAAATTCGGTTTTTTAGGTTATTATCTTCATTTATAAAATTATACTCTTTACTACTTAAAACTTTATTTATATCCATCTCTATGACCTCCTTACTACACAGTTAATTAGCCTATAAAAATAAGGCGAAATATTTAAGCAATATATGTATTATAACAAATCTGACGAAAAAATCAAATTATAGACAACTGCCCGTAGCTGTGTTAGAATAAATCATCGGTAAAATATAGTAATAATTGGGGGAGTGATATATTTATGTTAAGAAAAATTAAAACAGCTATAAGTCTACTAGCTCTATTAACACTAACGGCGTGCGATAGTAAGGAAGAAGCTATATGGGTAATAGGTAGAGTAGATGGGCCTACAGCCGTATTTGTAACTGGTACTGAGAACTATAGTCAGTATATATTGCCAGCAGTTATTATAGTATTATTACTTGTAATAGCTTTAGTTATAAAACTAAAAAATAAGAAATAATAAATGCTTAGATAAAATTCTATTGGGGTGTATTTACTCGCCTACGGCGAGGAAATACACCCCAATAATTCATATAGAGCCTTATCTACTGTTGTTTTTCTCTTTAAGTTTTTTTCTAAATTCTCGCAGTTCACTTTTGCTTTTCCATCTGCCGTGGATACTACCTACACTGCTAATGCTGATAAAGGCTTTTTTGTCGGTAGCTTTAATAAAGTTTACCAGCTCCATAAGCTGATTGTTTTCGATGATAATTTGTATCTCGTAGCCTTCTTTTTTGCTGTAGCCACCTATAATTGGATAGAGGGTAACCCCACGGCCTAACTGCTCCATAATAAAGTCAGAAATCTCGGTATATCTATCAGAAACAATACAAAGACGCTTTTTCTGGTTAAAAGAATCGGTAAAGTGATTAACCATAATACCTTTAAGATATGTACCAATAAGACCTAAAATAACAATATTAAGGTCATAGGCAAAAACAGCAGTAAGAGAGGCAATAGAGCCTACAAGGGAAACAGCAGCACCAATGGGCATACCTGTGTATAGGCTTACTATCTTAGTAACCACATCAAGGCCACCAGAGGAGGCATTAATTCTAAAAAGTATAGTTTGAGAAGCTGCAAATATTAAAATAAAAGCTATTAAATCCTGTAAAATATCCCCCATAATAGACTGCTGATTGGGGAAATAAACCTCACAGAAATAAAGAAGTACAGGAAGTAGCAAAGAGGTATACACCGTCTTAACACCAAAATCCTTACCTACTACAATATAACCTATAATCAGTAGTATCACATTAAGTATAAGGGTAACAGCTGACATACTAATGGGAAAAAAATCCGAGACTACCATAGCGATACCAGTAACGCTACCTATAACAATATTTCCAGGTCTCATAAAGAAATAAACAGCAATAGTGCCTATAATGGTTGCTAGGGTAATAAGGCTATACTCTACAAGGGTGCTTTTAAGGTTTATTTTGTTATTCATTTTAACTCATCCTTTCGGCTTATGTATTATATGTTATATATTATATTAACTCTATATTAACCGAAAAAACTTAATAAGTAAAGATATATATTTACTGGATAAGTGCTACCTATCTATAATATAAAACTCCTTGTAATAAAGGTGGGATTTTGTTATAATTAATCTTATTTCGGCTATTTATAGCTTAATTATCATAGGGAGTAAGATTGTGACAGAAACTAAAATTTTTTTTAAATCAGTAATAGTATTTATTATACTATATATTATCTGCACTGCCTATGGCTGGATAGGTAGCCTTGCTTTATTTGTACAGGACGGGGTGGCAGATCTACCTTGGATTATGGATAAAGGGACAAGAGGAGGCCCAGATTCAAATTTCATGTTTTTAGGGATGTACTTTATATTCTCATTATTTAGACAAGGTGAGGAAAAAGCCATACCATTTGTCCATCTAATTGCAGGGCTTATGTTAATGATATTTTTTGCAAATGTTAATGGAACAACACATATATATAGATTAGAATCACCTACAGCCATTAATTTTTTTAAAAGCTTACATGCAGGGTTCTTTATTGGTGGGATAATTTTATCTATGACCATTAAATTAATATCCACCCATTGGGATAGATATTTCTTTGATCCTTTATATGAGGGGTATAATAATCTATTTGGTTTAATAATTTTCTTTTTTTTAACGATTATTCCCTTTATTACTGCCACTGCAACAACAGATGGTATATTTAACATAGGTTGGTTTACTAAGATAGTAAATAGTATTTATAGTTAATAGGTTTTTTACTAAATGTTGGGGTGAACAAGTTAATATAAAAAAACTCTCATCAGTAATTTATCACTGGTGAGAGTTTTTTGTTAGGTTAAACTTAAATTATCCATTGCCTTGTAGCTGGCGAATTTCTTTTCTGCTACGCCATCTACCGTGGATACTATTTACACTGCTAATACTGATAAAAGCATTTTCATCTACAGATTTTACAAAGTTAATAACGTCCATAAGCTGATTGTTCTCAATAACAATCTGTATTTCGTAGCCTTCCCTTTTAGTGTAAGCTCCCATCATAGGATATAGGGTAACACCACGACCTAGTTTATTCATTATAAACCTAGAGATAACCTCATACTCAGGGGATAGTATACAGATACGCTTTTTCTGATTAAAGGAATCGGTAAAATGATTAATCATAATACCATTTAGATAGGTGCCAATAAGGCCTAAGATTACAGTCTTAGGCTCATAGGCAAATATGGCAGAAAGGGAAACCACTGAGCCAACCAGAGAAACAGCAGCGCCAATGGGCATACCAGTGGTTATATTTACAATCTTAGCAACAACATCTAGCCCACCAGAGGAGGCGTTAATTCTAAAAAGAATGCTTTGAGCTACTGCAAATATTAGTATAAAGGAAACTAAATCCAGCCAAGGATCTTCCATTATAGATTGCTGATTAGGGAAGAAAATTTCACATACATAAAGTAGAAAGGGAAATAGTATGGAGGTATATACCGTCTTAGTACCAAAATCTTTACCTACTACAAAATAACCAATTACTAAAAGTGCTATATTAAGGATAAGGGTCACTACTGACATGGGAATAGGGGTAACAGCAGAGATTATCATTGCAATACCAGTTACGCTACCAATAATAATATTACCGGGAATCATAAAGAAATATGCTGCAATGGTGCTAATAATCATAGCAAGGGTAATTAGGCTGTATTCTAGTATAATTTTTTTAGGGTCTATTTTTGTTTTGTTGTTCATGGGTGTACCTTTCTCTTATCTTTTCATATATCTATATATGCTACATATCTTGAAATGTTACATACCTTAGATATATTACAGTATAAGCGACATAAAGTAAAGAATTATTATCCTATGCTTTGATAGTGTAATACTATATTGGGATAGTATATATATTTAATTGTAAAAATAATACATTGTTTGCTATATTTACATTAATATGTTAAAATATTACTATGATAATGCTGATGTTAAGGGACAAAAGATACTATAACATAAGGTGAAAGGGTGTTTATACATGAAAAAATCTGTGTGGGACAAACTAGCTAATAAATACGATAACCTATGGGTGCAAAAGCACTCACTAGGGCCTAGCAGAAACATGGTAATAAAGTATATGGAGAAATACTTTCCTAAAGAGCTGATTTTTTGTATGTTAGATGTAGGCTGTGCCACTGGGGAGCTGCTGTGTAATGTAGGGGAGCTATATCCTAGAGCTAGGCTTTTTGGGCTGGATAAATCAAGAGAAATGCTAAAAATAGCCAATGAAAAAAATCCAAATATCCGTCTTGCTAACTGTTATGCCAGCCAGTATAAAACCATGGAGAAGTTTGACATAATAAGCTGTTGTCATTCCTTTCCCTATTATGATAATAAGAAGGAAGTTTTAGAGGTAATGTCAAGGATTATCTCACCTAAAGGAAAACTTATTTTTATACAGGCAAGTAAGAATAGTTTCTATGATAAGCTAGTAATGTTTTTTGTGGAGTTTACTGCTGAAAAAGCAGATTATCTATCTAAGAAGGATTTTATACAGCTTACCCAGCCTTATTTTGACACAGAAGATGTGTTTTTAATTAAACAGAGGCTGTTTATGCCCTCTATTTATGGCTTTGTACTAAAACCTAAAGAAGCTAGGGAGGATAGTTAGTGAGGATACTATTAATAAGACCATGCCCCCATAAGGATACTATAGGACTGCAAAGTGTAATGATATGTGAGCCTTTAGAGCTTATGAGCTTATCAGCAGTGGTTAAAAAAGCAGGACATACAGTAGAGATTGTAGATATGATACTGGACAAAAGACCACTTACAACTATACTAGACCGGTTTAGTGCCGATATAGTAGGGATAACAGCCTATATAAGCCATATAGGTGTAGTGAAAAATTACGCCAAAATCATAAAAACTCACAATAAACATACTAAAGTATATGTAGGTGGAGTTCATGCTACTGTATGTCCTGAGGATTTTTATGATGATAATATAGATAAGGTTTTAAGAAGTGATAGGGATTTTTACAGTGAGCTATCTATTGGGGATTACGAGGGTGTGTTCCCTGATAGAGCCTCGGTAGATAGATATAAGGACAGCTATTACTATCTATTTGCCAATCACTGTGCCTTAATAAAAACCTCACAGGGTTGTCCCTATAGCTGTAATTTCTGCTTTTGTAAGGAGATTTCTCCCTATATTCCTAGGGATATTGACAGCGTTATTGCAGAGCTTATAGAGATACCCCAAAGGGAAGTTTACATAGTAGATGATGATTTTCTCTTTAATAGGGATAGGCTTATAGACTTTGCCACAAGGATAAAGGAGCTAGGTATAGAGAAGAATTTTCTAGTATACGGCAGAGCAGACTTTATTGCAAAAAACGAAGATATGATAGCCATGTTAAAGGAAGTAGGGATGTCAGCTGTAATTGTAGGGCTAGAAGCAGCAAAACAGGAAGAACTAGACCGATATAATAAAAAAACAGACCTTAACGACAACGAAAAAGCTGTAAAGATACTACAGAAATATGATATAGAGTGTTATGGTACAATAATACTTGGAGTGGACTGGGATAAATCCGACTTTAATAATCTATATAGATATATTAAAAAGCTAGGGTTAATCTTTGTTAATCTACAGCCTTTTACCCCTATGAAGGGTACAGAGTATTTTAATATGTATAAGGATAGGCTAATAATCCCTTATGAGGAACATGAGAAATGGGATATGGCACATCTAGTAATAAAACCAGAGAAACTTACCCTTAGACAGTATTATTTCCAGATACTAAAGCTGTACTTTAAGATAACTCTACCTCCTAAGCACCTTATATACATGATTAAAAAATACGGATTAAAAACCACTCTAAAACTATCAAAAGGTGCAAGAGTAATAACATGGCAGTATATTAAGAAGATTATTAAATCATAAAGTAGCCACATACTAAATCTTAAAGGAGAGATTTCCTATGAAGATATTACTAATTAGACCTTGGATTAATAAGAATATAACAACTGTAAAGAATTTTATGTTTGGTGAGCCACTGGGACTGGAATGTGTTTCCACCATACTAAAAGAACAGGGACATCAGGTGCTACTGGTGGATTTTATGGCAGAGCCTAAGTCCACCCTAGAAAGATATCTCAGTAGTTTTACCCCTGATGCAGTAGGGGTTACCTCCCAGTGTACCGATGTGGTAAATGTCCTAAAAATAGCCACCGTAACCAAAGCCTATAATAAAGATATAAAGGTTTTTATCGGTGGAGTACAGGCAACCTGTTTCCCTAATTCCTTTTTTTGTGATCATGTGGATTATGTATTTAAATCCACCACAAGAGAGAATATGTCAGCAATGCTATGTGAGATGGAGGGGGCAGTGCCTACCTTAATCAAAGGCATACACTCTAAATCTTTAAATTTTGAGAATAACATACCTGTACAGGGCAATGAGTATATAGTACCAGATAGAAGCTCTACTGATAGATACCGTAAAGAGTATCAGTACACAGGACTTAAACCCTGTGCAGTGGTACAAACAGCCTACGGATGTCGAAATAGATGTACCTTCTGTGTTAGATGGAAGCTAGAGGGAGCACAGGTACAGGAGATAGATATTAAGGAGATTACAGAGCAGATATGGGATTTAACCGAGCCTTATGTAATGATATGTGATAATGATTTTCTAATTAATGAGAAAAGGCTAGTAGAATTTTGTCAGCTGGTAAGGGAAAAATCCATAAAGAAAAAATATATCTGCTACGGCAGTGTAAACAGTATATTAGAAAAACCCCACCTACTACCAATGTTAGCAGAAGCTGGTTTAATGGCTGTAATAGTGGGATATGAAGCCTTTGATGACAGCAGACTAGCAGAGTATAATAAGGCAGCCACAACTGATGAGAATATAGTGGCTACTAATCTACTTCATGATAATAATATAGCAGCATGGGGATCTTTTATAATCCATCCAGACTGGGATAAAAAAGATTTTAAAAAGCTACTAAAATATATTGATATGATAAAACCAGAGCTAATCACCTTCTCCCCTTTAGTGCCTCACCCATTAACCCCACTATATGATCAGTATAAGGATAGGTTAATACATCCTATGGAGGATTACGACAAGTGGAATTTCGGTGATGTGCTAATAATGCCCTCTAAGATGAGCCTAAAATCATACTACACACAGGTCTTACTTCTTGCTATAAAGATTAATCTTAACCTACATTCTCTAAAATACATAAGAAAAACCATACCTTTGAGAAATAGTATAAGAATGACCTTAGGGTTTAAATCACTGCTAGGAGTTTATGTGAAAAATATAATGGCGAAATAATAGATAATAGGATGTGCTTATGGGAATTAGAAAAAAATACAGAAGAAAAATTATCTATAATGGTATGGAGTATATGTGGTATATAAAGAATGGCTACTGTGATTTAAACTTTGAAAGAAATGTACTACACATTATATCAAAGGATAAGAAAATGATTTTACTATATCCACTAGAAGCTAATCCTTCATTTGTAGTAAGTCAGGGACAGATGTTTCAAAATTATAAGGGAAGTGGTAGCTGGCAAAGGTATTTATGCCCATACGAAGGGGTTTTTCCCATTACACCTAAATTTGTAGTAAAACTAATTCACTGGGCTATTAATGGAAGTGATGGAATAGCTGTTACTTATGATGGTAAGGATATTTGGCTATAGATAAATATAGAAAGGAATGAGTATCTATGAAAGTGCTACTAATTAGACCTCAGGCCCCTAATACACTGAGCTTTATAAATATATTAGATAATGAGCCACTGGAGTTAGAGTATATCTACACCCAGTTAACAGCAGATGGAATGGACTGCTATATATACGATGGGATTATCGAGAAAACATCGGTAAAGGATACCGTAATACGAGAGAAGCCAGATGTAATAGCTATTTCAGGTTATATAACACAGGAAAAGATAATGACTGACTACTGCACCACTGCTAAAAGTATCTCTAATGAGATAATAACCATAATAGGTGGGGTACATGCCCAGCTTAACTATCAGCGACTATATCATAAGGATGTAGACTATATCTATCGTAGTGAAGGCTTAGAGGATTTATCTAATCTTATTACTGGTAAGGAGCTATCCACTATAAATGGCTTAGTTTACAAGGAAGATAATCAGTACATAGTAAATGAGCTTACCCCTATAGATATAGATAGTCTGCCTATACCTGATAGAAGTTTCTTTCATAAAAATAAGCACCACTATAAATACCTACACCTACAGGAGATTGCAAGCCTAAAAACCTCCTTTTCCTGTCCCTATAGCTGTAATTTCTGCTATTGTACTTTACTTGCCTCAGGTAAATATCGCTGTCGTGACCTAAATAAGGTAATTGAGGAGATAAAAACGATACCTAGTGATAATATTCAGATAGTGGACGATGATTTTCTGGTGGATAGGGATAGGCTTATTACCTTTGCTCAGATGTTAATTGATAATGATATTAAGAAAACCTTTTTGTGTTACGCAAGAGCAGACTTTATCTCAAGAAATCCTGATATAGTACAGCTACTTACTCAGGTGGGATTTAAGTATTTCCTAGTGGGGATAGAGGCTATAGGAGATAACCAGCTAAAAGCCATGAATAAACAAACTAGCATGGACGATAATCGTCGATGTATCCAGATAGTAGAGGGCAGTGGAGCAAACCTTATTGCCCTAATGATAGCTGGCATAGACGCAGACAAGGCATATTTTGATGGGATATATGATTTTGTGGTGGAAACAGGACTTAGATATGTAACAGTATCTATATTTACCCCAATACCAGGGACCCCACTATATGACCAGTATAAGGATAGGATAACAAATCATAATATAGAGGATTATGATTTTTTACATCTTGTACTAGAGCCAGAAAAAATCTCCAGTCAAACATTCTATCTATACTACTATCAGCTGTTTCTTGGGCTTTACAAAATAGCTAAGAAAAGTGGTATCTATGATTTTATGGATTTGGACTTTTACAAAGGTATGTTATCCTCTTACTTACAACGAGTGATGAAGGGGCAGAAATAGATGAAGATATATTTTATACAGTCCACCCCCTACCACAAGGGAAAAAACCTAGTAAAAAAATCTAAACTGTACTTTGTTGGTCTAGCTCCAGCAATACTAGCTTCCCTATGTCCACAGGTAGAATTTGAAACAGTGCTAGAAACTATTGAAGATGTGGACTTTAACACCGATGCAGATATAATAGCTATATCTGGTATGGGACATGCTATTGTGAGAAGTATTGACATAGCTAAGGAGTTTAAATCACGAGGGAAAACCGTAATAATGGGTGGATATATGGCAAGCCTTATGCCAGAGGAAGCAAAAAAATACTGTGATAGTGTTATTATTGGTGATGGGGAACTAGCATTCCCACAGATGATAGAGGATTATAATAGAGGTGAGCTAAAAGATTTCTATGATATGCCCATAAAGGAGCTTACCTACCCACTACCTAAATACGAGGTTTTTCAAGGGAAAAAAATCGGGGATTTTCTACCTGTGCAAGCTGGGAGAGGATGCCCTAATTCCTGTTCCTTTTGTTCGGTGTACTGCTTATATAAGAATAAATATATGAGAAGAGAGATACCAGAGGTTATAAGAGATGTTAAAAGGATAAAGGAGCTAGGCTATAATAAATTCCTACTACTAGACGATAATATCCTATCAGACCGAGAGTATATGCTAAGTCTGTGTAGCGAGATAAAAAAACTAAAGATGACATGGTTATCCCAGTGTGAGATTACCATAGCAGAGGACGAAGAAATGCTAAAGGCTGTAGCTCATAGTGGCTGTATCTCCCTATCCTTTGGGCTGGAAAGCATTAGTCAAGATAGCCTTAATACCATGCAAAAATCATGGGCAAAGGTAGATAAATACTCCAATCAAATTAGAAAAATCCAGTCCTACGGCATTGATGTATCCACCGAAATGGTGGTAGGTGCCGATGGTGATACTATAGAAAGTATTAGGGATACCTGTGATTTTATAGTGGATAATGGCATTACCGTACCGAGGTTTTATATACTTACCCCTATACCTGGAACAGCGTTTTATAAGCAGATGTTAGCAGAGGGCAGAATAGTGTCAGAGGATATATATCAGTATAATGGCTCTTTTGCTGTTCACCAGCCTAAGAATATGACACCTGAGGAGTTAACAGAGGAATACTGGAGTTTATACCATCAGGTTTTCTCAGTAAAAAACCTAGTAAAGCGAACACTTTTAAATAGAGATTTCTTTAAAAGCCCAGTGAAATACATATTTTATTTCTATGTTAATATCTACTACCGATACCAGATAAAAAGAGGTATTACCCCTAATATTATTTAATATACTACTTAAATTCATTCCTATAGATAATAAAGTACAATATCTACATATCAATAAACTTAGAAGAATCATGAAAGGATAACTATAAATGAACATTAAACCCATTAGCAAAAAAGAGTACATATCCTTTTATAAATCTGTTTACAGTGGGGATAGGGACTTTAGAGATAATAAATCACCACTGTTTACCCTTGCACATGATGAGAAATCAGCCTTTAGGGAAAATTCTATCCAAGAGCTTATAGGTGCAGTGGATAACAGTGATAATATTAAGGTAGCCAGCCTACTTATTATCCATAAAAATGCTCCAGAAAATCTTTTTATAGGTTTTTTTGAGGCGTTGCCACAATCGGAGGACTGTGTTAATCTACTACTTAGTTACGCTGAGGATTTTGGCAGAAAACATAGCTGTAGTAAGCTAGTTGTAGGGATAGATGGCCATATAAATAACGCTGTGGGATTTGCCTTAGATAAGGGTAAGGCGAGTTTTTCAGAAAATTTATCTAAACCTTATTACCATGATTATTTTACCCATATGGATAGGGTAAACTTTGAAAGTTATATAGGTAGACACAGCTATGCCAAAGAGCAGATTAATGAGGATTACAATAGAATATCTAGGGTTTTATCAAAGTTTGATACCCAGTTTGCCGACTTAAAATGTGGCTTAGAGGAAACTGTAAGAAGGTATAATGCTCTTAATAATGTAATATTTGCCCAGCACCCATACTACTACAAGCGAGAGTTTAGGGAAGATATGGAGATGTTTAAGGATTTTGCCACAGTGCTAACAAAGGAAAATCTAATCTTTGCCACCTATAAGGGAAAAGATGTGGGATTTATCTTTTTATACCCTGATTTTAACCAGAATATAGCCACAGGGGAAGAAATAGGGATAAAGTCGGTTATTCGCTCATTTTTTACAAAGCACAACACTATTAAAATAATGGAAATAGGTGTACTACCTGAGTATCGTAGTAAGGGGATAATTGTGTTACTTTTTTACACAGCAGTAAACAGCACCCACAAGGCAATAAATAAGATTATAAGTAGCTGGATAATATCAGATAATGAGAAGAGCAAAAGTATCTCTAAAAGATACACCGAAAAAAGTTATAAGGATTTTTGTATATATGAGAAAAAACTCTAATCAGTGGTTAGAAGAAGATATAATTAATCAGTGCTGTAGTAAAGACCATCAGGTAAAAATCCGTAAGGGGAAAAACTATCACTGCACCTATTATAAAATAAAGATGAATATGCTATCTTTTTTAGGTAGTGGATTTTATCTGCCTTTAACCATGATTGCACCACCAGCTTCGGTGGACGCAGTGGGGTTTACTGGTGATATAGTGGAGATGATAGAGGATTTCTCGGGGGAAAAGGGAAGTTATCTTATACTGAATTTGCATAAGCAACAGCTAGATTTACTACCACAGGGCATAAGCTATGGTAAAACTCTACCTAGCTGTATATTTTATAATGATTTTTCTACTTTTGAGGATTACTTAATTAGCCTAAGAAGTAGCTACCGTAGACGGGTAAAACAGGCATTAACAAGGTCACAACAGGTTAAAGTCAAAACCATTAACCCCAGTGATTTTAATGAGCAGTTATATAATCTATACCTAAATGTCCTAGAAAAAAGTAGCTATAAACTAGAAACACTGCCACTGGAGTTTTTTAGAAATCATAGGCTACAGATAGATGTATTTACCTTAGAGGATATGCCCATTGCCTTTGTATCTACCTATAGGGACACAGAGGAGCTGGATTTTATCTTCGGAGGAATGGATTATAGCTATCTTAAAAAGTATGATTTATACTTTAAAATGCTACTATTTATTATAGATCTTGCCATAAAAGAAAACTGCCCTAGAATAAATCTAGGACAGACAGCAGTATATGCCAAAACCTTTCTAGGAGCTAAATTAGAGGAGCGTTATATAGCGTTTTTCTCTTGTAATAAGCTGATGAATTTTATAGTGGGAAAATCAGCTCATTTATTAGAAAATTCTCAGCAGTATCCACAGACAAAACCTTTTAAAGATGGGGGTGATTAGATGATTATAGAGGGACGCATACTGGATTTGTGGTTTGATAACCCTAGGAAAAAACAACGAGGACAACGAGGAAAACTTAAATCCCTAGTAGAAAATATTAATAGCTTTAACACTGATTACAACTGCGATGGATTATACCAGTGTTTTAGAGTGCCCTGTAGACTAAGTTTTTTACACAGCAGAAAAACTGGTGGATATGTCAAAAGCCAGTTTGCTAGAACATGGCTTAGAAAAACACAGGAGTTTATAGATAATAAGCCACAGGATAGGTTTATTAAGGTGGTAGCTTCACTGGACATGAATAATTTATGGTTTAGCCAAATTAATATTTTTTATGATGAGGAGTATTACGAGGAATTCTTTTTACGAAATACCCATCCAGAGGATTATATCAGAATTACCTACAAAAACTTAAATAAACAAAGAAACCTCAAAACCACCCTTACCCAGCTAGGTGTAAAAGAAAACTACAGCTATGAAGATGAGGGAGAACTTATTAAAGCCACTAATGAATACTGGCATTATGGTGAGCTACCTAGCTTTGTGTTTATAGATTGATATTAACTAAGGAGGGACTAGTTTGAAACAAAGTTTCAAACATGAGTTTTGTGCTTTTCGGTCATTATAACACCCAGAATTTTCTCAGAATAATTATGAGAAAAACATACAAAATACCGAGAAAGGAATGAGCATTTATATGACTTTTGAAGAATATGTAGAAATGGGGTTGTCCGAAGAATATCCTGTGAAACTTATCTTAAAGGGGTATGTTTTGGATAATGAGCAGGAGAAAATCGGCATTACTGAGGTAGTGTTTATTACAATGGATAGAGATAAAGCAAAAGTGAAATTTGACCAGTTAACAAAGGAAAATAATAGTAATGCCTATTATATGGTTTATTCAGTACCCTTTGATGTAGATTTAACATCACTGAAACACTACCCATCTATAGCTATTTCCAAAGCAGATTTAAAGTAAATTATCATTTACAAAGAAATCCTTTAAAGCCTTTACAATACTAGCCATATCCTCTGTACTATATCGGTAGTCACAGGGTAGGGCTAGTATTTTATTATATATTTCTTTGCCACTGGGGTAGTTATCTATATTATCTACCATAGGAGGCAGTGGCCAGTAGATAGTACAGTGTATATCAAGGGCGTTTAGGTAATCTTTTAGCTTTTCTTGCTTGCTTGAATACACCACAAAATGACTGGGAACAGTGCCTTCTGGTAGGGTTTTAAATACAGAGGTAATACCAGTTATTTTGCTGATTTCATTAGATAGGTACTGCCAGTTGTTACGACGGATTTCATTATATGGCTCAAAAGGTAGATGATTAATAATCTCTATAGAGCTTTCATCAGAGCTATAGCTGTCAAAAACCTGTCGCAGTAGCATTTCAGCAGACCAAAATTCATCGGTAGCCCTTTTAACTTCACTAGGGTTATTATTATGACAGGCTGAGGTTTTATCGGTAATGGAGCTTTTTCTCATTGCTAGGTGCTTTGGGTGGGGAGATTTTAAAGGTAGTGTGAAACTGCCATTTCTCTTAACAGCATAACCACCACAGTGAACACCTATCCATTTGCGAAAACTTCCTGCTAGGTAGGTAGCACGACTATCCAATCCATTAGTGGTAAAATGGCTATGGGTGGTGTCCTCTAGTATAGAGATACCCTTTTTAACACAGTTATTAATAAAGCTATCATCATAGGTAATAAATCCAAAATATCCACAGATATGCAGTAGGGAAATTTCCTCTAGATATTCTTCTTTAAAAATAGGCTGTAACTGGTCATTAACATCATAAAAAATCATGGTGTAACCAGCTTTAACATAGTTATCCAGTACGGTTTCACAGGTGTATACAGGTAGATAAGCAGTCTTTTTCTTATCACTTAATAATAAATCCTGTAAGCAGTAGTATATACCACATCTGCCACTCATAGTGTACACTACATCACCCTCGATAGTATCCATAAAGCCGTTTTTTTCTGTTAGTAGCTCCTCATAGGTAAAAAATCCCCCAATAGCCATAAAAATCTCCATTCCTTTCTTGATGTTTGTATTATTTTACCACATTAGTTTTACAGTGATAAAAGTTCGGTAATCTCACAGACCAAAAACACAGTGTTTTATTAATGAAATGCAATTTAATATGGCTAATTATAGCATAAGTTTGTATAAGTTTCTACTATATTAATAAATTAATTCAATAAAATCATTGACACTAGTTACCTATTATTGGTATAATTATACTGTCGTGTTATTATATTCCTAAAAATGCCAATGACATTTTATTGTGAATAAAATTGCACAAATATTAATTTAAATATTTATGAAAAGTGGTAAATGAGAAAGGATAGTTTTATTATGTCTTTAAAAGAAATTAAAGTTGGAAATCTTTCTGCTAACACAGGAGAAAAAGTACAGGGATATCTTGAGATTACAGGCACAGAAGTTAAGCTACCTATGACAATTATTAACGGTACAAAGGATGGCAAGGTAGTTGCTATTACTGGAGGCACCCACGGTGGTGAATACCCAGGGGTTGAAACAGCTATAAGACTTGCAAAAAACACAAAACCAGAAGATGTAGCTGGTGCACTAATAATACTACATCCAGCTAATCTACCAGCTTTTCAGGCTAAACTACAATATATAGGCCCTCACGATGGAAAAAACCTAAATCGTGAATTTCCAGGTAAGGCAACTGGTACAGTAACCGAGAGAATTGCCTATACAATTACTACAGAGATTTTTGCTCAGTCTGATTGTTATATGGATTTACATGGTGGTGATATACATGAGGCATTAGTGCCATTTGTAATCTACTCAAAGCTAGGTGATGCAGCACAGACACAGGTTTCCATTGATATGTCACTGGCACTAGGTATAAAGTATATCTGTGGCTCAGTGTCAAATAACGGCACCTTTGGTCATGCAGCTACTATGGGTGTTGCAGGATTTTTAGGTGAGATTGGTAACCTAGGTCTATGGAGCGAAGGTGAAGTTAGCCAGTATATATCAGGTTGTGAGAATGTTCTAAGATACCTAGGGGTTATCCCAGGAGAAGTTATCACTAATAAAGATGCAGTAATGCTTTCTGCAATGACTGGTGGCAATGCTACTGTACAGGGTTGTTGGTACCCATGTGTAAACCTAGAAGATAATGTAAAGGTTGGGGACAAGCTAGGAGAAATCAGAGATTATTTCGGAAATCTATTAGAAGAATATTTTTCCCAGCATGAAGGTGTTATCCTATATGTAATCTCCTCTCTGGCAATTAATGTAGGGGATCCACTATATGCAATCGGACTAGCTCAGTAATATATCTATAGAAAAGAGGTAATTTCATAATGATGAGATATGCTAAAGAAGGTGTAGGAGAAGCAATAGTTGATGTAGTGGCAAGTGTAAGCCATATAAATGGCAGAGATCATAATATGCCTACAATACTAGCAAATTATGGCAATATTAAGGCTACTATGACCACTACTAAAGAAGTTCTAGATAAAATTGCAGAAATCAGAAGAGAATCAGCTGATGTAACAGGAAGAAATGGTGATTATATTAGAGGAATGGTAGATTCTTTTGAGATGCACACCCGTATTTTACAAGGGGAGAATATATCCTTTGTAGATGCTTGCAAGGTTATGCAGCAACTAGATATTAAGCCTATACCTCAGTATCAGTATGACAATCTAGCAGATGTTATTAGTGAGGATTTAGGTAAACTGGGATATAAAGGTGATGTAGCTACTAAAATTAATGGTTGGCTAACAGATACTAAAATTGCCCCAGAAGATGTAGTGTCCACAGTACATAAATACCTAGCGAAATCCAAAGAAGCTACCTTAAAGAAGATAGTAACACTGCCAGAAGCTGACGGAATAACCGAAGTTAAATCTATAAATAATGTTTACTGGAGTGGACAGTCTCAGTATCTAGGCAATTTTAAAGGGGATTTGACCTTTAATACAGATAGACCTTGGAGCATACCTACATTTATAAATATTCTATGCCATGAGGGATATCCAGGTCATCAGACCTTCTACTGTCATTGGGATGATCTGTTTTTACAGGGGAAATTACCACTGGAAGGTGCCTTTTACTCTACTACTGGTAACCCAGCAACCTGTATGTTTGAGGGTGCTCCAGAGGTGGGACTGCATTTCCTAGGTTGGGACGATCTAGAGGAGAATACACCAGAAGTAAGCGATAATGACAAAGAAATTTATCGCATAGGCAGAAATGTACTGGATTTACAGAGAATGTTACAGACACAGGGTTGCTATCTTCACAATGTACAGGGTGAAGGTGAGGAAGCTGTAGTGAAATACATGAAGTCCACAGGGATATTTACCGAGATTGAATCAAGAAATTCCTTTAAATATTTCTCCCATCAAATTAAAAAATACTACTACCCATCTTATTACTATGGAAGATGGATGGTGTACGAAGCTTATAAAGCTATACCTAAAGCAATGCGACCAGAGTTTTTTGAGTTTTTATACAATCTGCCCCACACCAATGAAACCTTCATAAATGGTGTTTCTGATATGATAAAAGCTGATTTTAATCCTTTTAAGGATAGGTAATTATATAGGGATAAATTAATAGAGATAGTTTGCTAGTTATAAACTGGCAAACTATCTCTTTTATTAGGTTCTATATCAATTGTTGGGGTGCCTTCCCTCGCCGACGGCGAGGGAAGGCACCCCAAATAAATTTTACCCAAAAATTTTTAAAAAAACATATATTATAATATTATTATATATTTTAA
>CAYJEQ010000004.1:83661-83750 GCA_964369235.1 uncultured Oscillospiraceae bacterium
TTTTTTTCGGGTTATATATAATTTGTGGGGGTGCCTTCCCTCGCCGACGGCGTGGAAAGGCACCCCATATAATTTTACCCCAACATTTG
>CAYJEQ010000005.1:0-67614 GCA_964369235.1 uncultured Oscillospiraceae bacterium
GGCCCTCGGCCAGTACCCCAACAATTGATATAGAACCTAATATTCCATAAAAAACTACACTATATAACAGAAACAACCACCAGCCTATTACTATAAGCTAGTGGTTTCTGGTAATTCTATTTTTTTGTTGACTGGACTAACCTAGGAGCATTAGCTTCTGCTTCACTCTCCCAAGGCAGTGTGTCCCCTTCTTCTTTTAGGTATTCCAGTATCTGCCATATACCTTCACCGGTATAGGAGCTAACATGGAATATAGGGTCGCATCCAGCAAGCTTTAACCAATCATGGGCACGCTGTACATTGCCCTCTGGCTGGTCAATCTGGGATACTATGCCTATTACAGGTCTAGTACAAGCTGCAGCTACTGCTGGTGGGTATAGAGAATATTCCTCTAAGGAGCTTATTAAAAGCCCTACTACATCGGATTCAAAAACATATAATCCTAAAGCCCTTGCTAACGATACTGTTTCAGCATATTCTCCTGGAGTATCAATAATCACATTAAAATGATTAATATACTGGGTTTTATGATACTTGATAGTATCCCCTTGTAGAGCCTGTGT
Source organism: uncultured Oscillospiraceae bacterium (assembly GCA_964369235.1). Lineage (GTDB taxonomy): Bacteria > Bacillota > Clostridia > Oscillospirales > Ruminococcaceae > CAYJEQ01. The sequence continues at coordinate 564 of CAYJEQ010000005.1, forward strand.
CAATGTAGTCTTGCCACATTCACTTCTGCCGATAAAAATAATTTTCTTCATGTTTTTGTTATCCCGCAAACTGTAAACCCAAGCTGATTCTTTAGGTATGTCAGTATGCTGTTTATAGCAGCTTCAACATTAGTTATTCTTCCTGTAAATATTAAAGTACCACTAAATCGGTCGATAAACCCCATGTCGATTTTAGAACTTTTAAGAGCTATATCCCCTGCAATCACCGATATTTCTGATGGTGTCATGCTTAGTATTCCTATAGCAGCTTGCTGATAATCCACATTAGGATCAAGTCCTAATTTTTTATAGACAATTGGATCTGGCCTAGATAGTACATGGGCAAGTGTTACCTGTTTACCAGGAACCATTTCCTGTACTAATCTCATTCTGCCCTCTTTTACTGTACCAAAATCAAGTAAATCCATGAGCTCACCTCTAATTCAGATTAATTTTTCCTATGATAATTTTATTTTGCTGGTGGCTTGTAGAAACAAGATGGGCATTCTTCTGTTTTTTCCTCATTGCTATTAGGCTTATAAAAACAAGATGGGCACTCATCACCTTCAGCCATTTTATCCTCTTTGGTAGGAGGTTTGTAGAAACAAGATGGACAATCTGCCACCTCTGTTACAATCTTAGGATATTTATAGTGGCAAGATGGGCAAGCACCAGAGTGATGCTCGTCACTACTATGCTGATAAAAACAAGATGGGCATTCCACCATTATTTCTGCTGATTTGCCTTTAGATGGCTGATAGAAACAAGATGGGCACTCATCACCTTCAGCCATTTTATCCTCTGCTGTTGGTGCTTTGTAAAAACAAGATGGGCACTCTTCTTCTGGGGTTACCTCCGTCTGTGGTGGTTTATAAAAACAAGATGGGCATTCATTGGTATTTTCTTTGTTCATGATATAACCATTCCTTTCTTATCTTTTAGGGATTTTTATTATATTCTAATGATACAATAAGCCATATAGGACAATAGCATCACCAATCCTTCTAGGCATATATTATATCTCGACCATACAATATAATACTTAAACCCTAGATAAAAATTACAAGTTTTTAAATCCGATATATCTTTGCAAATATCTATATTTGCTTGGAGGTAGTACACCCCCAAGCAAATACATTAGTGTCAGCTTCTGTGCCAACTAAAATTTTAAATTATGTATTAGAACATTTTTTCCAGTAAACTCTTGTGGGGAGATGGAATAACACAGCTTCCTGTTATATCCCCTGTATCAGACAGTTGTGCTATACAGCTATTAATAGCTGATTTTACTGAGGATACCTCTCCTGTGATTACCAGATAACCTTTCCCACCTAGACCTCTAGCTATTCTAATCTCTAGCAGTCTAATGTTGGAGGCTTTAGCTGCAATATCTCCTGCTCTAACTACCGTTAGTGCTGACATTGTTTCTATCATCCCTATGGAAGAAAGGTCAGAGGTATCTGCTGTGCCTATAATAGCTGATGGCAGTGAACTGTGAACATTATTGATAATGTGGTCAGCCACTAGATATCTATCTGCTATCTGTACACCGGTATTCATGGCACTTTTTACAGCGCCTACATTGCCACTGATTACAATGACATATTTACCAGGGCAAGCTGGTGTGGATACTAAAAGCTCAACATTTGCAGCTTTTAGCATTTCGTCAGCTGCCTGCACACCTACCGGAATACTTTTTAGTTCCAATAGTCCAATAGAATTTCCCATGAGATTCCTCTTTTCTAATTGCGATTATAGTATTGCTGATTTAATTAAGCTATTTACAATAATTAGGATAAAAATTGCAAATGCTGGTGGGTCAATATGTGTATCTGCATGGCTGTTAAATGTATTGCCAGCAAAATCCCCTAGTAGAGAACCAGCGATACCAAATATAACACCTAGTAGAGCACCAGAAGAACCAAATGCCATAATACCAACTACAGCTGCAGAAGCTGCTGGAAGTGCAATATGGTGAGTAGCTGGAACTGCAAAACCTGTTAGTGTAAAGAACAGTGTAATAGCTGAGATACCAAAGCATATTACTGGGTAGATGCCCATAGCTGCTTCAGAAACGCCAGCTGCCATCATGGAAGCTGCTACAAAGCTAACTCCGATACCAACGCCAGCCCCTAGTAGAATATTACAAGTTAGTGTGTTACCACCACTAAACCATACTCTTGGAGTAGAGCCTGTGTATTTACCTGTAAGACCTGTGCTACCAAATGCAAGTCTTGCAATAATAGCAGAGATTACAACTGTGATCCCTGGAAGGTCAGTCATAGGACCAACTGGAGTTAAGCTTATTAAGTAAAGAACTACATAACCTATAAGGCCAAATATACCACCAACACATAAAACATCAGGAGATGCTAGACCATTTAGGGCAATAGTAATATCTCCACCTGCTGCTATTTTACCTTTTTTACCTGCGTATGCTGCTGCTGCAACACCACCAGCAAAGGCGATATGTGGGCCAAGATATGAGCCAAAAGCTATAAAGCCAACACTAATATCTGCTCCACCTGCTGCAACAACGATACCACCCGCAAGAGCTACGAAACCTGTCATAATAAATGCTGGTAGAGCACCTAGGTAAGCACCTATTAATCCACCACCAAATGCTGCTATTAACGCCATCATATCCATAATGATTACCTCATTTCATAAAACTTTGTTTATTAAGATTTTACTATTATGCTATCATTGGAAATTTCTAAAACTATACCCTCTATTGTACAGTGTAGATTAGCACCTAGCTTACCTTCTGGTATAGTGGCGATAAGTTGGCCCTTTTCCACCTTATCTCCTACCTTAACAATAGGCTCAGCTGCCATGCCAACATTCTGTCTTAGAGGTAGGTTAACTACTGTGTAGTTATAACTGACTTCCTCTATTGGTGCTGCCACATCATACTTATACAGTCCCAGTTGTTTTATCAGCTTCTTTACAGGGTACATTTTATAGCCTCTAAAATTATCCACTTTTTCTGGAGAATTTTTAAGTGTGCTATTAATGCCATTATCCCTTAAAGCTTTTTTAAGGCCTATATTAAGTTTCCATGGTTGCAAATCCATTACACAGGCATATTGACATAGTCTGCATTCACAGCACAACACTGCGTTCATAGGGGTTTGCTTAGGATCACACATACTTCCATATCCTGCAATCCTCATAAGTTTGTGAGGCTCTAATCTATGTCCTAGAAGTCCTCTAGGGCATACTTCAGTACACATATTGCACTGCATACATGCTACTGCTGCTTGTTTAATAGATACCTCTAATGGTTTCTCAACACTAGAAATTAGGCTGTGATCTGCTGGCAGTACAATAAGGCCTTTGGTGGTTTTTGTAATAGGGCTGTCTACTGGTATAGCTCTCCCCATCATAGGCCCACCGTTAATTACCTTATATTCTGATACTGTAGTTCCTCCAGCAAGTTCTAGTAGCTGAGCCACCGTTATACCCATTGGTACCTTAACTGTTTTAGGTGTTTTAACCTCTCCAGTTATAGTTACATATTTTTCTGTTAAAGTATTACCTCTAACTGCATCCATAACATTTAGAGCTGTTTCAACATTGGTTACTACTACTCCTACATGTAGAGGTATTCCACCTTCTGGCACAATACGACCTGTAGCTTCGTAAACCATAACCTGTTCGTCACCTGCTGGGTAGAATGAACCCATTAGGTGCAGTTTAAGTTTAGGGTATTTAGGTAATTCTTTGTTTAGTGCCTCCACAGCTTTATGATAATGAGACTTTAGTGCCACAATACCTTCCTTAGCGCCTACATGCTCTACTATTATGGACAGAGCCTCCAGAAGCTCATCAGCCCTTTTTGCCATAAGCTCCTGGTCAACTCTTAATAATGGTTCACATTCTGCGCCGTTTATAATAACTGTTTCAGCTTGGGCTTTAAGCTTGACATGGGTGGGAAAGCCAGCACCACCAGCACCGACAATACCAGCACCTTCTACTATTTCTAATAAATCCTTTGCCATCAAGCCCTCACCTCCATTATCTAATGTCCATACTACCTACAAGAACACATCTGCGTCTTCTTGCAAATGATTTAGGTGAAGTCAGTCCTTCTCCTGTTGGCCCTGCAATTGTAAATGTAGTATAGCCTTCCCCACCAACACCGATACCAGCGTAGGATGGGCCATTTTTCACAAAAATAGTTGTTTGGATAAGCTTACCCATTTTAGTTAGTTTATCCACATTTTTTGAGTGCATAATCGCTGTATGTCTAAAGCCATGTTCAACTCTAATTGCCATATCAATAGCAGCATCACAGTCAGCCACACGAACTAAAGGCAGTACAGGCATCATTAACTCTTCCTGTACAAATAGATGTTTTTCATCGGTTTCCACTAGGATAACTCTAATGTCGTCCCCTACTGTAATTCCGATTTCTCCTAAGATATACTTTGCACTTTTTCCTACAAAGTTTGTCTTAGGTCCACCTTTTTCTGTAAGTACAGTTTGTTCTAGCTTAGCGATTAGAGCCTTATCAGTTAGATAATATGCTCCCTCTTTTTTCATGTTGAAAATCAGATAATCAGCTATGCTATCAACTGCTATAATTTCTTTTTCAGCAATACAAGGTAGGTTGTTATCAAAGCTACAACCATCTACTATGCACTTTGCTGCTCTTTCAATATCAGCAGTTTCATCTACCACTACTGGTGGGTTACCTGCACCTGCACCGATAGCTTTTTTACCACTGGATAGCACTGTATGTACTATTGCTGGGCCACCTGTTGCTACTAACATACGGATATCCTTATGGTTCATCATAGCATTGGTGTTTTCGATAGATGGTGTTGCCACTGTTACAATTAGATTAGCTGGTGCTCCCACCTCTACTAAAGCTCGGTTAAGTCTATCTATTAGATATAGAGAAACATCCTTTGCTCTTGGGTGTGGGCTGTATACTACTGAGTTACCAGCAGCTAACATTCCGATAGAATTACAGATAATGGTTTCTGTTGGGTTAGTTGTTGGTGTTATTGCACCAATTACCCCAAATGGGGAATACTCAACTATTGTCAGACCATCATCTCCACTAATTGCATCTGTGGTTAAATCCTCAATACCTGGGGTTTTTGTAGCTGCAAGTCTATTTTTGGCAATTTTGTCTGGGGTGTTACCCATACCAGTTTGTTCAACTGTTGCCTTAGACATATACTCAAGCACATCTTCCTGTAGCACTGAATCTCTAATTGCTTTTATATATTTTGCCCTGTCACTCATGGTGCAGGACAGATATTTAATCTGTGCATCCTTTGCAGCAGCAACTGCTTCGTCCATAGTTTCAAACACGCCCATCATGCCATTAGAGCTTGCTGGCTGTGTTCCACCTATGCTTACAAGCACCTGCTGTACAATCTTTTCTACAACATTGGTGTCGATGTTCATATGAAACTCCTCCTAAAAGGACATGGCATAGTGTAAAATCTCCATATCCTGTTCTACTGTTCCACCTGATACCCCTATACCTCCTAGGGTAGTTTCCCCTAGTTTATAAGGAGCACCACCACCAAACAGTATTATTTTGCCTGGGGCTGATGTTTCTATTCCATAAAGTGGCTGTCCTGACTGGGATACACTCCCTAGTACATCTGTTGGCATCTTAAAGGCATTAGCCGTATAGGCTTTGCCTATCGCTACCTCTATACTGCCTAAGAATGAATCAGCCATTCTATTTAAAAGTATAAGATTTCCACCTTGATCCACCACTGCAAAAACAATGGGGACACCTATTTCTATGGATTTTTCTCTTGCTCTTTTTGCCATAATCTCTGCCACTTCTAAGGTTAGAGGTGGTTTTTCCACTGGTATGGTAAGATTATTCATGGCTTTTTTCACAAGATCTGTAACCTGTTCTTTTAGATTACTTGCCTTTGTGGTTTCCTCTTGCAGTCGTGCCATTGCATATATTGCATCAGAAAGTCTGTTTACATATTTTAAAAGAACCTGTTCTATATCCTCTACAGAGGATAGCTCAACCATAGCTCTTTCTGCTCTGCGCACTATAGTCCTTGCAACATGAAGTGTTGCAGAGGCCTTATCCACTCCAGGAATTACAAAAGCTGTTTGCTTACCTACAATAGATGTGCAGTAATCAACTATACCTTCCAGATAAGAAATATCGTCGCTGTTAATTCTTCCAGTAAGTTTCTTTGCTGTTTCCCCATCACTGGCAAGCTCTGCCCCTAAGGAAAATAGCCTTTTCTGGATTTCTTTTACAGCTGCTCGAATATACTCTATATCTGTTTGGGAATAGGATAGCCCTAGCATTGAGTTAGCTTCATCTATAGTACCATAACAATCAACTCTCATGTCAGATTTACTTACTCGTAAACCTCCCACTAGACTTGTCTGTCCTTTGTCACCTGTTTTGGTGTATAGATTTGCCATATTATACTACCTCCACGGAATCAACTATTCCTACGATTGAGGCGTCAACAGGTGCATTATCATTGTCAAGAATTCTACGAGCAGAACTACCTGTAGCAACTATTACTATCTCGCCCACTCCAGCCCCTACGGTATCCACTGCTATTGCAGTTGATCCAACAGGCTCTTTGTGCTCATTTAGCTCTGCTACTATTAGTAGTTTCATACCAATTAGTAGCTCGTTTTTGCTGGTAGATACTACCGTTCCAACTACTTTACCTAAATACATAGTTTTTCATGCCTCTCTCTCGGTATTTCCTCTATTAATTCTGTATTAACAGTGAAATATTTCTACGGTTAGCTTCGTCACGAGCTAGTTGGGTTATAAGTGAACCCTTGCTTATAACTGCTTCTCCGTTATTTGGTATAGTTCTCATATGCCCTGCACTAACAACCTTATCACTGATAAAAGTTCTAGTAGCAGTGCTATCTCTTTTCTCGGTTAATTGGGGTTGTGATTTATTAGTAGTTATTTCCACTCCGGTAACCTTCATTACCTTATGTGCCAAATTCTTATTAATAGTCAGCGTAGCCCCATAGCTTTTTAGAGTTTCCATATTCTCTCTTAGTTTTGCTTTTAAAGGTTCTGGTGTGTTAAAACCTCTTGCACTTCGATGTACATTATCTGGACAACAGCCATCAATTGCCACCACTACATTCTTGCCTTTTTGAAGAGCTAGAAATATAGTTTCGCTTGCAGTGCTATTTGACATACAAGCGACTATATGTGCAAGGGTATGTACTGTCATAGATGGCACTATAATTGTATGGTACTGGGAAATTTTTTCTTCCACAGTGCCTTCATAGCACTCCATCCAAACATTCTTTGCCTTTGTGGCTTCTTTGATTTTTGCTATTTCTAAAATCTTAGTAGCACCTCTTGACAAAAGCAAATCAAACTCATATCCTTCATCTGCTAGTTTTTTTAGAGAAATAAGACCTTCTTCAAAGCCTATATCCGATCCTGTATAGATGACTAAAGCTTTCTTTTGTAGTTTCTTATATTTATCTACTACAGCGTTTACGATGTACTCTAGAAGTTCCTCGCCGCTCATAGCATCAAAACTTTTACCCATAAACGGTAATCACCTGCTTTACTCTGTACAGTTCATAGCTATCCCCAGTGGTGTTACCAGTAGCGGTGCTATTGGTTTCACCACCGAGATACCTACTTGTTTCTCGAATACCTTCTCAAATTGTGAGAAACAGCATGCACCACCTACTAGATATACAATATCTGCTGGTGACTGCTTAAGATAGTTATCCACTATAGATGCCATCTTCTCAACAACTGGTTTTATTACAGGGAACACATCGGATTCCTTTTGTGTATCCCTTTTAATTACCTCTGCTTCTTCGGTAGAACAACCGTGGAAACCTGCTAGTACAAGTGTCATGTGGGTGCCTCCTGTAGGCTCGTCGCCTGTGAAAACAACCTGACCATCTTTAATAACACTAATCCCTGTTGTTCCTCCTCCTACATCTACTACTGCACCTTCGGTTAAACCAAGTACTGTAGCTGCTGCAGTAGGTTCATCTAGAATGTTTGTCAGTCTAAAGCCAGCGGCTTCAACTACATTTCCTATTGCCTTAACACTGCCTGAGTGCACACCGGGAGGTATGGCACAAGCTGCAGCATCTAGGGTAACCCCCAGCTGTTTTTCCAGCTGATCTTTTAGCATAGTAACTACACGAACAGCGCCCATGTAATCCACCACAATACCATCACGAACAACTGTAGAAGGGTAGGTAGCTCCTGCTATAGGAGTGTTATTCTCATCAACAACAGCCAAAACTATGTTTGCTGTGCCTAGATCCACCCCTGTACGAAGAGTACCACTCCACTGTTTATTTTCCTTATTTTCAATAAGGCTCTGGAAGTCAAGTAGGACTTCGTTATAGTTTTCTGACATGTTTTCCATTCTAAACCTTATTCCTTTCTCGGTGTTTTGTGTGATTTTCTCATGGTTTTCTATGAGAAAATTTCGGGTGTTATAATGACCGAAAAACACAAAACCCATGTTTGAAACTTTGTTTCAAACTAACCTCCGAATTAAATTTTACAGGATATATCCATTGTCGCCGGTTTTTACACCTAGGCCATTGGCTTCGTCAATATCAATATGCATTTCCAAAGCATACTTATCAGATGCCCTTACTAAAACATTATTTAGTACAGCTCCTCTAGTAGTGCCCACTTCCACACTTACAAGGTCTCCGTCGGAAACACCCATTCTCTTAGCATCTGCTAATGTCATATGGATATGTCTGTAAGCTGCTATTACTCCCTGAGATTTACTAACAGATCCCTTAGGGCCAATTATCTCAATCCCCGGTGTATTATCTAGTTGACCTGATTCTCTTACAGGTGCTTTCACCCCCAGTGAAAAACCGTCGGTTACCGACACCTCTATCTGAGTTTCTGGTCTGAGAGGACCTAGTATCCTAACCTTTTTCAGTTCACCTTTTGGGCCACGAATATTAACCGTTTCCTCACAAGCGTACTGTCCTGGCTGGATTAAATCCTTCATCTTTGTTAGCTCACTACCCTTACCAAATAACACATCCATATCCTCCCTTGACAGGTGGATATGTCGATTGGATACACCAATCACCACAGCTTTTTCCATCTTTATAAGATTTTTTATAACTGTTCTGGTTATCTGGCGAATAAGTTCTTCATTAACAGGTAGATTATTACTCATCTTACATCATCCTCTTAATATTATAGAGTCTTTGGTAGTATTCTCTCAACATCTGTGTGAGGACGAGGAATAACATGCTGTGAAACGATTTCGCCAACTTTTTCAGCTGCGCAAGCGCCTGCATCAACAGCAGCCTTAACTGCACCTACATCACCACGAACCATAACTGTTACTAGACCAGAACCGATTTTTTCGTATCCTACTAGTGTTACATTTGCAGATTTTGTCATTGCGTCAGCTGCTTCGATTGCGCCAACTAGACCTTTAGTTTCGATCATTCCTAATGCTTCGCTCATAATAATATCCTCCATTATTCCTATTATCTTAAGGAATTTTTCTTAAGTTTTGCTTTTATTTTTTTGCTCTACCCTTGCCTTTAGCTGGAGGAGTGTTTCCATCCTTCTCTTCTGGCTGGGTTTCTTCTGCTACTTCCACCACTTCTACTATTTCTTCTACTTCTTCTACCTGTAGCTCTACAGTATCTTCAGCAGTTTCCTCAGTAGTTTCTGGTGTGTAACCTACAGTATTCTCATTGTATACCATAGATATTAGACCAGCAGCAGGTCTTGCAATAACCTTGGATGTAACAAATGTTCCCATTTTTTTAGCTGACACCTCCGCAGCGTTTATAGCAGCCTTTACAGCTCCTACATCACCTGTGATTTTTATGGTAGTCCAGCCGCCACCCTTAGCCATTTCATAACCGATTAACTGAACATTTGCAGATTTTACCACAACATCTGCTGCTTCAACTGCTGCAAGAAGTCCTGCTACCTCGATTATACCTAGACTATTTAGCTTCATCTTCCAACCTCCTTCCTATATTTAACCATTTTGCAGTGGTTTTAGAGGAAGTTTCTTAACCAGTCTGCCAGCATTTGCCCCTAGTGATCTTACTTTATCAGGATCATTAACCCTTATTTTAAAAAGTGGCTCATCTAAAGGTAGCTTTCTATAGTGTAGCACTGCAAATCCATTGTCAATAGCAATACCAACCTCTAATTGAGAGTTGTTTGCAGCCTCGTAGGCTGTTTGTATTGTATCGCCTAAATCTAAAATTTTAATATCCGTAGGGATACCTTCCTCTTCGATTCCGTTTTGCAGGCATTTAAGTAAAACTGTACTAGCTCCATCTACTGTATATATATGGATGCTAGGTTTTGCTGCTTGTAGTGGTGATTGCATTTGCATTAACCCCTTTCTGCAGCAGATAGTACAAGTCCTGTAGCTACGGCATTTCTCGGCCCTTCGGTTCCTCTGATATTACCTCTACCTGCCACAACTTTATATTGTGATAGGGCGTCAGTTACCATCTGTGGCACCTCAAAGTCTAAAGCAGAGCCTCCCACTAACACAACAAACTGTATATCCCTTACACTGCCTGTAGGGCTTACTCTTGTAAGTGCTCGAATGGCATTAGTTACAAAAACCTTCTCCTTAGCCTGACGGCGAATCAGTCGTAGTTTCTCCATTGACCAGTCCCCTTCTAGTGGGATAAATCCACCGTCTTTTAGCACCACTACCTTAGCAAAGATATCTGGGCTTAGGGCTTTGTCAAAGAATTCTACTGTACCGTTTTCATGTCTGATGTGGAATAGACTCTCCACCCTTGCTAAAGGATATTTTTTAACATCCTCTGCTAGAGCAAATTCATCAATACCCATCTCTGACTGAATTAGAAGTGTAACCATATTACCAGCACCTGCAAGGTGTATGGATTTTACATCCCCTGCACTATTTATAATAGAGGCATCGGTAGAACCTGCTCCCATATCAAGTATAGCCAGTGGTTTTTGTGTCCCTGGTGTGGTAAGTGCACCTAGTATTGCCATGTCGGCTTCTACGCCTCCTACAGATACTGGCACCCCTACTCTTTCTGAGAAAGTATTGGCAATAGACTGCATCTGCAGTTTATCTGCCTTTACCATAGCTGCAATTCCAACTGCATTTTCCTGAGAGAACTCGTTGGCAATTCCTCCTCGCACCTTTTGTGGTGTAAAGGTATCTACTGCTAACAGATCCTGTATCTTAATTTCATTAGGATGTTTTGAGGTTAGGTTTGCCATTACCTGACGCACCTTCTCTAGCATTCCCCCAGCATTGGTGCCAGGTTCGCCTTTAACATCTTCTATATCACCTATAGTTTCTACTGCTGTCATTATCTTCTGGGCGCCACCTTCTACATCAACTACCAGTTTCCTAGTTAGCCCCTGTATCTCCATGGTACCTGCTGGAATTTTTCTTTCCTTAACATCTCCTGAAGGAGTCTTGATAACTACTGCAGAGCGATTGCCTATAAGTGCTCGTGAAATAGGTACAACATGCTTAGTTTCTTCGGAATTTAGTTTAAATAGTGTTGCTATACCATAAGGGTTAGATAGTGTTTCCACCACCCCACCTACTGCAGCAACCTCTACTGCTGAAAGCATCCCCAGTGGAACTTTATCAATGAGTTTTACCTCGTCCACTATTGGCACCTTCACCTTAAGGCGATTGTGTATTAGTACACCATCGTCCTTTTGTACTATTGCAGCTGTAATCTGTCTACCTTGGTCAATACTTTGATTTATTAATGATGCTGCAACCTCAAAGTCAACATCGCCAGGTATTACCACTATATAATCCTTATCCTTTGGGGAGGAAAGCACCTCTGTTACCAGTATGGTTTCCCCTACCCCAACTCCTAATCCACCTGGGGTGGTAGGATTGTGTCCTATCATTGTAGATTCGGTGATAATGGTTTCTGTGATTGTTTCCATGGCAACATCGCCAATAACAGGTGCTGCTTCATTTAGCCTAATTTCGCTAACCTGACTTTCATCAAGGCCAGCTGCTGTTAGAGCTTTTTTTAATGAATGGAAGATACCGTTAATATTCTCCGGTGTACCCTTAATACCAGTGGTCATTACTGTACCACTAGATAGAAATACTGCCTTGCCATTTTCTACACGGGCTAGGGCTGTTTCGGTAGTAGCATTACCGATATCTATTCCTGCAACAATTCTCATATATGACCGTCCTTATTGCTTTGTAGTTATAACTACAAAACCCTAATTAGAATTTCTTTAGTCTACCACGCTTGTCGTAAACTTCAGCAGCTTCACTTACTAGCTCAGCAGCTGTTACAGCACCATATTTGTTCTTTAGCTCGGAAGCAATGTCTAGTAGCTCCTGCTTTGTAGAACGGTATGGACGAAGTGCGTTGTAAATCTCTAGTAGACGAGCATCTGGAACAGAGATAAGCTCTGCAGCTCTTCTTAGATTACCAGCAAATGCATGACGGTTAACAGATTCTGCAACCTGAGCCTGTAGCTCAAGAGTTTCAGGAGAAATTCTCATATCTTCTGCTGTTAACTCCCCAGCAATTAGCTTGTCAAAGCTTAGAGAAGTTAGAGCCTTACCTGTTGGTGTTTTGATGCACTCAGGCATTTTTTCAGATAGAGGATAGTTAGCAGCGCTTATTTTACCACCAGTTGATGTTGGTGCAGTTGGAGCTGTTGCCCCACCCATTTGTGCCATTACTTGCTCTACGATTTGTTTCATCAGTTGTTCCTGGTTCATATGTAAGTCCTCCTCTATTTAAATGAAACTGTTACAGCCTGTGGACGCTTGTTACCGTCAACATGCTCTGTTTCTTTAATATGTAGTAGTGCTGCAACAGCCTGATATTTAGGACGAGCCAGCTGGTCGTTTCTAACTGGTACAGGTGTTGGTGCTTCACCCTTAGCGTATTTAGCTGCATTCTTACCCATCTGTCTAAATGTATCCAGATCAATAAGTGGAGCCTGAGAAAATAGCTCAAGGTTACTTAGCGGTGGTAGATCCTTCTGATGGATAACTGATGTACCCTTAGACTGAATACCAATACCGATGCCAGAACCAGAGTATTTAGCAGCTTCATGAGCTACGAAAGATGCATCAGATGTCTGATAAACCTTAATAATACGATATTTTAGGCCTTCTTCTTCGATACCAGCGATGATTTCTCTAAGAACTTTATCATGTGGCTGATGAATGATTGTTTCTGTCTGATATACACCAAAAGCTGGTGCTAGACCGATTACAACTTCGTCAGCAGCTGTGCCCTTAGGAGCGTCGCCTTGTTCGGTAAGAGTTAGTTTGCCAGCCTGTAGAGAACTAGCAGCAGGAGCAGAGCTTGTAGTGCCCATTTCCTTCATTACTTCTTCGATAATACTTCTTAATGTATTTGCATCTATATTCATAATCTTCCTCACCCCTTCATTAAATATCTTCAGGACGGATAGCACCTGAAATGTTGCTAATTTCTTCCCAACGAGCATCGCTCATCTGGTAACCTGTCATTGGACCCTTATATGTGTTAGGTGCATTAACAGCAGAAATTACATGGAAGCCTTCACCAAAGATGGAAGCTGTATGTAGGTAGTCCCCAGCAACTTTCTGTCTTAGCATATTGTATACGCTATCAGCAATATCAGGGTAACCAGCAGCATTTAGACCCTTAACAAAGTCAACACCTGTTACATTTCTTGCCATCATGTCTTCGATTGCCTGTAGGTCTTCGTTAACATTACGAGGAGGCATATCGTTAGAACCATGAGCATATGTAGCAGCTTCTACTTCTTCGTCAGTAATAGCTGGTAGGCCTAGGTATTTAAATAGTCCCTGTAGAGCCTTAGCAGCTTTATTTCTAACTCTGATTACATCGTCCTCTGTTACCGGTCTTAGACCACCGTCAATCTTCATATCTCTCTGAATGATATTCCAGTCATCGTAGTCCTCAGCATCCCAGTTGGAACCAGCGAACATATTGTCATAGTTAGGTGTTGCAGAGTAACCAGAACAAATGTAGTCAGTACCAGCAAATAGCTGTGGAACACTACGAGCAACTCTTCTTAAATCAGAGTGTGTAAAGGTCTGGTCATTAGATGTTGTGGACTCTAGGTCAAATAGCATACCGATTAGATTCTCAGCAGCTACAGCTCTGATACCACCAGGAACACCAGCAGGTACACCGATACAGGAAACAGAACCATTCTGTGTACCCTGTACACCAGCACCCTTAGTAACAGCTAGACAACGAGCTTCTAGGTAAAGCATACTCTTACCTTCAGCGTAACCCATCTGTACTTCTGAACCAGTACCGGAAGTAAATCTCATTTTTAGACCACGGCTAGCATAGCAGGAAGCTAGGAAAGCCTTGGAGTATGGTGTATCATCACCATCCATAAATACAGGCTCTGAACCGTATACTGAGATTGTTTCAGCATATGTTGTAAAGCCCTTCATGCCTAGCTGAAGTTCAGTTGCTTCTTCTAGTGCACACTGTGTCATAACACCAGGTCTACCAACCTGAGCACCGATCATTAGTGACATAGCATTAAATGGTGCGTATCTAGCGATACCAACTGTTGTTTCCATTTCGGAGAAACCACGGATACCAGCTTCAGCTGCATCTGCTGCAATCTGTACAGGATTATCTCGTACATTTGTAACATGGCACTGGTTAGAAGGCATTAGACGAGCACGCATTTTTGACATACCCATCATAATTTCTACGATGTTTAGGCAACCAACAACTTCGGTAATTTTAGCCGGTGTTAGAGATAGTGTAATTGCTAGTACTTCGTCACGGGATACATTAATATCAACGATTTTTCTAGCGATTTCATTTGAATCCATTGCCATAGCTTTTGCAGCATTGTCAAGACGGATTGCTCTATCAGCGATAAATGTATCAAGCATATCGAATTCATCACGGGTTTTACCATCTAGTTCAGTAATTTTGCCGTTTTCGATTTTAATGCTCGGTTTAGGATCAAATGGGCTATTCATGGCAATTAGACCAACCTCTGCCCACTCTTTAACAAATCCATCCTGATTAACAGGTCTATTTTTTAGAACTTCAAAACGCTTTGATTTCATAATTTAGTACGGCTCCTTCCCAAAAATTTATTATTATAGGATATATGGCTGTGTGGAAGAATTAAGTGCTTCTTCTGGAGCCATTGCGTGTAATGCCATTTTACCTACATCTCTAGCAGCGATAATAGCCTGTTTAACAGCACCGGAATCACCAGAGAATGTTATAATAACCTCATTGGAGTAGCTTGTTCCACCATTACCTGGGGAGCTGTAGCCTACTACATCAACTGTTGCAGCCTTAACAGCTGTATCAGCAAGTAGTACACCGATAGCAGCAGGAGCACCTACAGTAATACCAAAGGATTTACCAATTGGAGCACCGAATGCTTTGTTTAGAGCGTAGCTTGCTCTAGCTGTGTACTGGAACTCAAGGTGACCAGCGGAGTTTCCGTATACATCACCAAATGTTCTGTCTAGCTCTCTTAGGCAAACTTCAACAGCTCTTCTTGCATCGGATACATCCTCAGCACCAAAGATGATTAAGCTACCATGACCAGCGCCACCCTGTGTATCACGAGGTAGTTCGATTTTAACGATTTCGCAGTTTGTAGCTTTAATAGCTTCGTCAGCTGCAAAGATATGTGGGCCAGCACCTGTTCTAGCGCCGATGATACCGATGGAACGGTATTTAGGATCGATTTCCATTTTTTCGTGGATCTGATTGTCTACATTAGCGATAACTAGACCGATTGTAGAACCAATAGCAGTACCTACGAATTCAGTAAGACTTGTTGCAGGAGCGATATTTGCAGATTTTGTTGTTTCTGGAGCAGCAGTTCCTAGTTTCTTTAGAACTTCGTCCATAACCTTGTTTAGCATTTCTTCTTTCATTTGAGTTTACCTCCGTGTTTAATTTAATTAAATTTTACTTATAGTGTTTTAGGTAATATTTTTTCCACATCTGTATGTGGTCTTGGGATTACATGTGTAGATACTACACAACCCACCTTAGCTGCTGCTACTGCTCCTGCTTCTGTAGATGCTTTTACAGCACCAACATCACCACGAACCATTACAGTCACTAGACCTGAACCTATTTTCTCGTAGCCTACCAATGTTACATTGGCAGATTTAACCATTGCATCAGCAGCCTCAATAGCGCCAACTAAACCTTTGGTTTCAACCATTCCTAATGCTTCTCTCTGCATAATTAACCTCCTTTCGCCCTTTTATAGCCAAGTCATATACCAATTAAATATATGGCCTGTTTCCATTATATAACATTTTAGTGCAACTTTCTTGCTCAGTGTAGAGATTTTTTTTACATCAATTTGAATATTTTTCACTGAAATGTTCACAGAAAAACTATTGACAATAACCAAGTGGTTTTTTTTTACATATAGGTGTATTTAGTCGATGCTCTAACAATTTTCCATTGTAAATATTATGAAATTTACCTATATATTTAATACAATGTAAAAAAGTTGTATAGCAAATCTTAGGGGACAGTCCCTCTCCATCAGCGAGGGACTGTCCCCTAAGATAATTTCACCCTAACAATTAATATAGTGCCTACAAAAAAGAGAACAAAAATTATGTAAAATAATTTTTGTTCTCTTTATATTGTAAATCTTTACTATTAAATATTATAAAAAATCATAATGTACTACCCAGTGCATCTGCTGAAATTATCGCTGCATATACATCATCAGCCGTGACAGGGAATGGCATATTATGGATTGTTTCACCTTCTACTGCTGCCAGTTTAGCTACTTCCATAATTTCTTCTGGTTTAACAGTGTCAATGCCCATTTCCTTTAGAGTTGTAGGTAGGCCTACTGCTCTACAGAAGAAAACTAGCTCCTCTATTTCTTCTAGTGGTGCATTTTCTAGCACTAGCTGTACTAGAGTACCAAAAGCAACCTTCTCACCATGATATAGGTGGTGACACTCTTTAATTACTGTAAATCCATTGTGGATTGCATGGGCTGCTGCTAGTCCACCACTTTCAAAACCCAGTCCTGATAGTAGTGTATTTGCTTCAATAATATTTTCTACTGCTTTGGTGCAAACTTTTTTCTCAGCTGCTAACTTAGCCTTTACACCTTCGTTAATTAGTGTATTGTAGCACAGTTCAGACAGTGCCATTGCTGCAAGTGTGTTGGTGCCACCTGCACAGGTAGATGAATTAGATGCTGCTGTAGCTCTAGCCTCAAAATATGTTGCCAGTGCATCACCCATACCTGCTACAAGCAGTCTTACAGGTGCATTTACTATAATAGTGCTATCTACAAGCACTAGATTTGGATTTGCTGGTAGGAATAGGTATCTTTCAAAAACACCTTCATCTGTATATATTACTGATAAAGCAGAACAAGGTGCGTCTGTAGATGCAATTGTCGGCACTATAACCACTGGGCATTTGCCGTAATGAGCCACTGCCTTAGCTGTATCGTGGATTTTACCACCACCAATACCTACTACTACATTACAATCGTTGTTTTTTGCTATGTCTAGTACACGATTGATTTCATTTTCAGAGCATTCACCATTAAATGCTTCATAAACTACTGTACAACCAGCACCACTAAAGCTAGTATTTAGCACATCTCCAGTTCTCTTAAGCCCACTCTCACTAATTAGCACTAGGACTTTATCCCCTAGATTTTTTGTATATGTGCCTATTTCTGATATTACTCCTGCACCCTGTACATATTTATTAGGTGATATTATAACTTTAGCCATGGCATTACGCCCTCCTTAATTTTGATTAATATTATTTTAACAATCTTTTCCATTAATGTACAGGTAATTTTTTGAGGTTCTATTGCCAAATAATTACCTGTATTATCCTTATTATATAATTTCTAAATATCAAAAAAATCCCACTATAGTAAATATACCTTTAAGACTTTGCTGTAATGTTTTCTTTAGATTTTTTATCCGTTAGTAGATATCCTGCACATAGGGCTGTAAGAGGTGCTACACTTACAAGGCCTATACTACCCACTATAGTATCCAGTATCTCAGCTGAAACATATTTGTAGTTTAAGATATTATCAATAGGTGTCCCCTGTGCCATAAATACCATAAGCAATGACATATATCCACCAGAGTATGCCAGCAGCAGTGTTGTAGTCATAGTTCCCATAGCAGCTCTACCTACATTCATGCCACTTTTTACAGCTTCTATAGCTGTAATATCTGGTTTTTTCTCTACTACTTCATTTATTGAGGAGGTTATATCTACAGCTAAATCCATAACTGCCCCAGAAGACCCAATAAATATACTTGCTACAAAAATCTGTGTTAGGTCAAGATTAGGAAAACCACTGTACAGTAGACTTTCTGAGTTTGCCATAACAGCGCCGTTAATAATAAATAAATCAGTAAATATCATACCCATTATTAAGGTAACCACACTGCCAGCAATAGAGCCTATAGTAGCAGACACCATCATTCTATCAAAGCCAAAGACCAAGGAGATTATCACAATAGTAAGTACCACAGTAATTAAAAAACTAATATATATGGGATTAAATCCATCTAGGTAGCTAGGAATAAGCACCTTCCATATCATTAGTATGGTTATAGCAAAGCTAAGTATTGCTCTTACTCCAGTAGCCCCTGCTACCACTATTAGAAACACAGCAAATATCCCTACTAGAATTATCTCCATATCTATACGGTAATGATCTATCATAGATATAGTGCCTATCTGACCATCTACAGTGGAGATTAACACCAATGCTTCATCACCTATCTGAAATATCTTATCATTTTCTAGGGAGCCTGTTAGCATATTATAACCTTCTCCAGCTTGTCCTTTAAAAGTACCATCTTTAATTTTAAGGCTACAGGTTTGATCCCCAGAGTTTACCACCCCTACTGTTAGCACATTGGTATTATCCACTGCAACCACCTCTGCCACAGCACGCTCTCTATCCTGATAGATAACTGCATCTTCGTATCCTGTAGGCAGTAGCAGTAACACAGCTAGTATTATAAAGCTAAGTATTACTGCCATATTATTTCTGAGAATTTTTTTCATTGTTGTGATTATACCTTTCTTTAGCTTGAAAATTTATTTTCAAACTAGTGACCATGATTTAAGATATTTTGTAGGCTTATAAGCTACCTAGATTTTTAGTCAGCTAAAGTTTTAGTCAGCTAAAAGTATAGCTGTAACTACACCACAAAATCTGACTGCTACTAAGCAGCCAGATTTCATGATTATAATAAGATGGGATTTATCTAATTTCTAGGATTTCTGCTAGGTTGTGGTAGATATCTGTGTTATCATAAGTACCACCGAACATCTCAGCACCTACACCCTGTGCATAAGTACCTACTGTTGTTGCTGTATGAGAATAAGAGCTAAAATCAACACCTGCTTTATTATTTAGAACATGAGTAATAGTTACTGTTAGAGGATCATATCCGCCGTAGATAATACCTGATTCCTGCTCACCTACTGTAGCACCATGTACGGACACATTGTATGCATCTCTGATTTTTTCTAGCTCATAATCAGTTAGTTTAAAGTCACTTGTATCTGTTGGGTTAGTTGTAAGTCCAAAGTAGCTTTCAATATCTTTTAGCACTGTTTCAAAAGGGGTTTTGTTAGCGATGTAGCCTTCTACATAATCAGCTTCAAAAGCTTCGTAGGAACCCTGCTGATAACCAATCATATTAAGGAATGTATCGTATTTTGTACCAGCATAACCGATGGATAGTCCACCTGTTTCATGGTCACCAGTTACAACTATTAGTGTTTCATCTGGGTGCTTCTCATAAAACTCATAAGCTTCCTGTATAGCCTTATCAAATGCTAGTGTATCAGAGATAGAGGATCTTGCATCATTCGCATGGCAAGCCCAGTCGATTTTACCAGCTTCTACCATCATAAAGAAACCTTCATCATTGTCTAGCACTTCGATACCTTTTTCTACATAGTCAGCTAATGCCCACATATTATCTTCACGGTCACTTTCGTATGGAAGTGCACCGCCATTTGTGTCCTCACCTACAATAATTACCTTACCTGTGTTTTCATCTACCTTCTCAGCTGCTGCCTGATCTTCAAGAATTACTGTATAGCCTGCTTCTTCTGCTAGGCTGTAGATATTTTCCTGATCGCCTGTTTTGCCTTCTGGCTGATTAATAGCACCACCAGCAAAATAATCAAAGTCAGATTCCACTAGTTCTAATGCAATGTCATAGTAGTTATTTCTTGATTCGTTATGGGCATAGTAAGCTGCTGGTGTAGCATGGTTAATTGTTACGCTGGATACAATGCCGATTTTATAATCTTTTTGCTCTTTTAACTGTTCTGCAATTGTTTCGTATTTCTGGGTAAAGGTTTCATTCATATTAATTGTGCCACTGTATGTTTTCTCACCTGTTGCTAGGGAAGTTGCTGTGGAAGCTGAGTCTGGTGCAAAAGATGTAGAGTCATAGGTAGAAGTAATACCAGCTACATCAAAATCCATAAAGCTCAGTCTTTCCTTACTTACTAGAATATCTGAGCCCTCTGGCTGATTAAGTGTGTCTATATAGTAGTTAGCCAGCTGTGTTTGTGAGTGGCTCATACCATCTCCTACAAACATAAATACATATTTAGGCATATCTCCATCATAACTCCCCACCACTCTTGTGGAAGCTTCTGCTGTTTCTACTGGAGTAGTAATTGCTGATACTGCGTTTACTCCTATTGCTGCTACCATTGCTAAAGTAATTCCTTTAATTAATAAGCTTTTTTTCATTTTAGTGACCATCCTTATTTTTTATATTTTCTCTGTCCATAGTTATATTAATACACTATTAACATATTGCAAACAAATCAAAGTAAAATCACCGTTAAATAAAATCCACTTTTGTAAGATAATATAGCTTACCTGACAAAATCCCCCTTACAATGTTAACAAAGTAAATTATCTGTATATTTTCTTGTTAAGGTAAAGATTTTGGTAATTATATGGCTCTATATTAATTGTTGGGGTAAAATTCAGTTGGGGTACCGTCCATCGGCGAGGGACGGTACCCCAACATTTGATATTGAACCTTCCTTTTTTTATCGCCTACTCCTACTATTGACAAAGAGCCGCAAAAAAAGACAGCAACCAATATAGTTACTGTCTTTTATAATGATTATCTAATACATCTATTTGATGCTACTAGAAATGTTTTACTAGTTATCTACTAAAACTTACTTCTAGCTTTATACTTAGTATGTAGTATTTCATGAGCTTTATGTCCACCAAATTCGTCATTAAAGAACTCTGTGTAGATTTTCTTTAGAACTGGGTTTTCATGGCTCTTTCTCAGTGTATCCTTAGCATCATCAGCATATAGTGCTGCTGCTCTCTGGCTTCTTAGATCAACGAAGTTTCTAACTGTAGCACTCTGTACTGGCTGTCCACCACCGTTAATACAACCACCTGGGCAACCCATAATTTCGATAAAGTCATACTCAACTTCACCTGCTTTAATTCTATCAAGAAGAGTCTGAGCATTTCTTAGGCCAGATGCAACTGCAACTCTAACCTTAGTGCCTTTAAGGTCGTAGGTAGCTTCTTTAATACCTTCCATACCACGAACTTCCATAAAGTCAAGGCTTGTAGCTGGTAGCTCTTCCCCTGTTACCCACTCAGCAGCAGTTCTTAGAGCAGCTTCCATAACACCACCGGTAGCACCGAAGATTGTAGCAGCACCTGTGGAAACACCTAGTGGTGCATCAAATGTGCTATCTGGAAGATGTCTAAAGTAGATACCAGCTCTGCTAATCATACGAGCAAGCTCTCTTGTTGTTAGAGCAATATCAACATCGGAGATTCCTTCTCCAGCTGCACACTCATGGTCACGCTTAGTTTCAAACTTCTTAGCTGTACAAGGCATAATACCTACAACTACAATATCCTTAGGATCTAGGTTGTTTTCCTTAGCATACCATGTTTTAGCTAGAGCACCAAACATCTGCTGTGGTGATTTACAAGTAGATAGATTTGGAATCATCTCTGGGTAGTAATGCTCACAGAATTTTACCCAACCTGGAGAACAGGAGGTAATCATTGGCAGTGTGCCACCCTTAGTAAATCTTTCGATAAACTCGTTAGCTTCCTCTACAATTGTAAAGTCAGCAGCAAGGTCGGTATCATATACACCATCAAAGCCCAGTAGACGCAGTGCGGTTACCATCTTACCCTCTACATTAGAACCAATGGACATACCAAAAGCTTCCCCTAGAGTTACACGAATAGATGGAGCCGTCTGTACAATAACATGCTTTGTTGGATCATTAATAGCTGCCCACACATCTTCTGTATGGTCTTTTTCTGTAATAGCACCTGTTGGACATACTACGATACACTGTCCACAGGATACACACGCTACCTCACCTAAGTCCATGTCAAAGGCACAACCTATATGAGTATTAAATCCTCTGTCATTGACGCCGATTACAGATACTGACTGCCACTTCTTACACGCAGCTACACATCTACGACATAGGATACATTTATTATTATCACGAACCATATGAATTGCTGAGTCATCAAAGTCATATCTAACATTCTCACCAGCAAATCTATCTTCGTCCTCAACATTAAAGTCCTGACAAAGTTTCTGTAACTCACAGTTGTTAGCTCTTAGACAGGATAGACATTTCTTGTCATGAGTGGATAGTATTAGCTCTAGGTTGTTTCTTCTAGAATCAAATACCCTTGTGCTGTTTGTCAGTATTTCCATACCTTCTGATACTGGATGCACACAGGAAGCTACTAGGTTTTTTGCACCCTTAACTTCTACTACACAGATACGACAAGCACCGATTTCGTTAATCTCTCTTAGGTAACACAGTGTAGGAATCTCAATACTATTCTCCCTACATGCTTCAAGTATTGTGGAGCCAGGTGTAACTTTTGCATCTACACCATTTATTTTAATATTAATTAGTTCCATAGTTTCACCTATCCCCCTACTTCTTGATTATTGCATTAAAACGGCATTTGTCAATACAAGCACCACATTTAACACATTTCTCGGTATCAATTACATGAGCTGTTTTTACAGAGCCTGTAATAGCATCTGCTGGACAAACCTTAGCACATAGTGTACAACCCTTACAAGCTTCTGGTATTACTACAAAGCTTAGTAGATCCTTACACACACCAGATGGACATCTTTTCTCTAGGATATGTGCTTCGTACTCATCTCTAAAGAATTTCAGTGTACTTAGTACTGGGTTTGGTGCTGTCTGTCCAAGACCACATAGGGAGTTTTCCTTAATATGATGGCAAAGTTTTTCCATCTTATCAATATCAGCCATTGTAGCCTCGCCCTTAGAAATCTTTTCTAGCATTTCGTATAGTCTTTTTGTACCGATACGACATGGCACACATTTACCACAGCTCTCGTCTACTGTAAACTCTAGGAAGAATTTAGCGATGTCAACCATACAGTTGTCTTCATCCATTACGATTAGACCACCAGATCCCATCATGGATCCGATTTCTACTAGGTTGTCAAAGTCAATCTCGATGTCTAGGTACTGAGGAGGGATACATCCACCAGATGGACCACCTGTCTGAGCAGCTTTAAACTTCTTGCCATCAGGGATACCACCACCGATTTCTTCAATAACTTCTCTTAGGGTTGTACCCATTGGAATTTCAACTAGACCAGTATTGTTAATCTTACCACCTAGTGCGAATACCTTAGTACCCTTAGAACGCTCGGTACCCATTGCGCTAAACCACTGAGATCCATTTAGGATGATCTGTGGGATATTTGCGTATGTTTCAACATTGTTAAGGATTGTTGGCTTGCCAAACAGCCCCTTAACTGCTGGGAATGGAGGTCTTGGACGAGGCTCACCACGATTACCTTCAATAGAGGTCATCAGTGCTGTTTCCTCACCACATACGAATGCACCAGCACCCAGTCTAATATGTAGGTCAAAACTAAAGTCACTACCAAAGATATTCTTACCTAGTAGACCCATCTCTCTAGCCTGATCAATAGCAATCTGTAGTCTATCTACTGCAATAGGATACTCAGCTCTTACATAAACAAAACCTTCATCAGATCCGATTGCATAAGCTGCAATAGCCATTGCTTCAATTAGTACATGTGGATCACCCTCTAGGATGGATCTGTCCATAAATGCACCTGGATCCCCCTCATCGGCATTACAACACACATACTTCTTCTCAGAAGGTGTTCCCTTAGCAAAGCTCCACTTTAGACCAGTGGAGAAACCACCGCCCCCACGTCCACGAAGACCGGAGTCTTTAACACAAGAGATAACTTCCTCTGGTGTCATCTCTGTTAGCACTTTACCAAGAGCCTGATAACCATCATAAGCAATATATTCGTTAATATCTTCTGGATCGATTACACCACAGTTTTTAAGGGCAATTCTAAGCTGCTTCTTATAAAATCCTGTGTTATCCAGTGAGGTAACTGTATCTTCTTTAACTGTTTCTTTGTATAGAAGTCTTTTTACAATTCTACCCTTTAGTAGGTGTTCTTCTACAATCTCTGGAATATCATTAATATTAACCATAGAATAGAATGCACCCTCTGGATAGATAATCATAATAGGGCCTAATGCACATAAACCAAAACATCCTGTTTTGATAACTTTAATTTCTTTTGCTATGCCAGCTTTTTCAATGTTATTTTCTAAAGCCTCTATAATACGCTCGCTGCCTGAGGAAGTACATCCAGTACCACCACAAACAAGTACATGGGAACGATACATCACATTACCTCCTATTATTCAGCAATATTTCCGATTGTATACTCGGAAACAGGGCTGCCGTTTATTATATGCTCTCTAACAATCTTCTCTACCATTTCAGGTGTAACCTTAACATAGGTCACCTTCTCTTTGCCACCTTCATGGATTTCTACTACTGGCTCAAACTGGCAGATACCTATGCATCCTGTTTGCGCAACTGTAACATTTGAAACCCCACGCTTAGCAACTTCCTCGGTAAACTGTGTTAGCACCGGTCTAGCACCTGCTGCAATACCACAGGTAGCCATACCTACTACTATTCTAATATTATCATCATCATCGTGTCTAACGCCAATCTTATTCTGCATCTGGTCACGAAGTGCTTTTAGTTCTTCTAGGCTTTTCATAATCGAAATCTCCCTCTCTAAAATAGCTTATATAGATTTAATTAGTGTTTGTGTGTTTTCATTAATATACTCTTTAATAAATAGTGATACTTCAGGCAGTGATAGTGGAATATCTCCTAGAATTTCTCTAAGCTCTACTGTGCTTACCATAAATTCTCTACCATTATATATATACCTGTAAGCTACCTCTGCACCTTCTTCATTACCTGCTAGTATACAATATGTTGCCGCTATATCCCCCATAGGCATTAAATTAATATGTCCTAAGGTAAACTTAGCCTCAACCTTTGTACCTACATCTTTGGTAGAAATAATGGAAAAACTGCCATCACATAGCTCCGCAGCCATCTTAAAAAAAGGCACTCCAAAACCTACTTTTCTCGTTGTTCTAGTGGTAAAGAAAGGATTTACTACAGACTCTAGCTGTTTTTCGTCCATGCCACATCCGTCATCTTCTATAGTCACCATCAATGTATTTGTGTGGGTGTTTTCATCAATAGTTATAGTTAGAAGTTTAGCCTCTGCTCTAAGAGAATTATTAGCAAGATCTAGTATATGTAGAGATAGTTCACTTAGCATATGTATAACCATGCCTTTCACTTATATCCCTTGGGATATATTGTATTGGTAAGAATATATTACACCATGTATTTTTCAACAATTGAGTCAACTTCTTCTACTAATAGTCTGCCGTAAACATCTTCATTAACTGTAATTACTGGTGCTAGACCACAAGCGCCGATACATCTACAAGCTTCCAGTGAAAATTTACCGTCGTCGGTACATTCGCCACCTGCAATACCAAGCTTTTGGCTAAGTCTATCAAAGACATCACCTGCGCCTTTAACATAGCAAGCTGTTCCAAGACAGACAGAAATTTTATAATCACCTTTCGGATTTAGGGAGAACTGGGAGTAAAATGTTACTACACCATATACCTCAGCTAAGGGAATATCAAGTTCTGTAGATATTATGCGTTGTACCTCTAAAGGAAGGTATCCATATATTTCTTGTGCTTCCTGTAGCACTGGCATTAGAGCACCTTGCTCGTCCTTGTTTAGGCTAATTACTTCTAGAAGTTTTTCTTCTTGCTCTTTAGTACCCTTAAAAGGGATTTTGGTTTTTTTATTAACCACTTGTTCTGCCTCCTTAATGGATTTTACATAGCTAAGTCAATGTCTTATACCAAATCATTACTGATTTGATTATTAATTTTCATGATATTTCACCTTGCTAATTCTGATAATATAGTAAAATATCCGATACTAAAACTTAAAGACATATAGCTACTATAATTTGCTCCTTAAAATTGCTAAGATATAGGGCTGTCAAAATAACCCTTAAAACATTATACTCAATCGTTAAATTAAAGTCAATACGATTTAAAAAGTGAATTATTTTTTTCACTTCTGCACAAAAAATAAGCACAAATTTTAGCACTAATATTTTAACAACTTGCCAAATTAATTTGCATTTAGATAAATAGATATAAATTCGTTAAATAATAAATTAAATATGGTTGTTTTGACAAATTACTCGTGCTATAATGTAACAAAGGTTATATACTATAAAGTTATTTACACTATATAAGGAGTAAAATTATATGACAATTAATAGGATTAAAGAACTACTAGAAGCTACTGTTATCTGTGGCGATGACAATCTAGACCAAGAGGTACTTACCGCTTGTGGAAGCGATATGATGAGTGATGTATTAGCCTATGTAAAAGAACAGTCCATTTTGCTTACAGGACTTGTGAATTCACAGGTTATACGCACTGCAGAGATGATGGATTTTAGCTGTGTAATTTTTGTCCGTGGGAAAAAGCCTGATCAGGATATGATTGATCTTGCCAATGACCGAGGAATTATACTTATGTCCTCGCCTAAAAGAATGTTTGTTGCCTGTGGGATTCTTTATCAAAATGGATTAAAAGGAGAGCTGGAATAATGTCATTACTATCCTTGGTTTTTACTGTAGATGGTGATGATTTTAGCCGAGCTGGAACCGCATCTAGCAGTACCAAAGCACAACTAAAAAAACTAGGACTGCCCTCTGATATTATCAGAAGGGTAGCTATTGCTATGTATGAAGGCGAGATAAACATGGTAATACACGCAAATGGTGGTACTGCCTCAGTGGAGGTAAAGGAAGACTCTATTATAATAACGCTAAATGATGTAGGTCCAGGTATCCCTGATATTCCTAAAGCTATGGAAGAAGGATTTTCCACTGCCACTGATACTGTACGCAGTTTAGGTTTTGGGGCTGGTATGGGGCTACCTAATATGAAAAAATACACCGATAGTATTGACATCACCAGTGAAGTAGGTGTTGGTACTAATGTAATTATGCTTATTAATATTTAAAAACTAATATAAGGAGAGGCCAATGGAAGGATATTTTCATTCAGTTGGACTGGTGGAAGAGTTGTGCCGTGGATGTACTAACTGTGTCCGTCGATGTCCTACAGAAGCTATAAGAGTTCGTAACGGCAAAGCCCTTATTATAAAAGATAGGTGTATAGATTGTGGCGAGTGTATACGCATCTGTCCCCATAGTGCTAAACAAGCCGTTGTAAGCAAGTTAGATTCCCTAGATAGCTTTAAATATAAAATCGCACTGCCTGCCCCTAGCCTATATGCCCAGTTTAATAATCTTGGATCACCTAATATAGTCCTATCAGCCCTAAAAAAATTTGGCTTTGATATGGTTTATGAGGTATCCCAAGCAGCAGAGATAATCACCCAAAGCACCAAGATGATTTTAAAAGAGAACACTGCAAAAAAGCCAATTTTAAGCTCAGCCTGTCCAGCAGTATTACGACTGATTTCTGTTAGATTCCCTGAGCTTATCGATAATATATTACCTCTTAAAGCCCCCGTGGCACTGGCTGCTATAAATGCTAGAGAGATTGCTAAAAAAACTACAGGGCTTTCCGATAATGAAATAGGCGTAGCCTTTATTACTCCATGTCCTGCTAAGGTTACCGAAATTAAATCCCCATTGCTAGATAATCAAATACTAATTGATGAGGTTATGAGCATCTCAGACATCTATCCCAAACTACTGTCCTTAATGGATACTGCTGATATGCACTCCCATCTATCAGCCTCTGGCAGTGTTGGTGTAGGTTGGGCAAGTAGTGGTGGAGAATGTTATGGCTTAGACACAGACAGCTATCTTGCAGCCGATGGGATCGAGAATGTTATTGGGGTGCTAGAAGGGCTAGAAGACGAGAAAATGCGAAATCTTAATTTTGTAGAGTTAAATGCCTGTCCTGGTGGTTGCGTAGGTGGAGTATTAACTATAGAAAATCCATTTATAGCTAGAACAAAGCTGGTAAACCTCAGAAAAAAACTGCCATATAATAAGAACTATATAGATGACACCCTGCCTGTGGCAGCTAAGGCAGATATGAGCATTCAGTACAGTCCAGCTATGCGACTTGATGAGAATTTCGTAGAGGCTTCTAAGAAGCTTAAAAGGCTCAGAGAGATAGAAGCTGGATTATATGGGCTAGACTGTGGCTCCTGTGGAGCACCAAGTTGTAGATGTTTAGCCGAGGATATAGTAAGAGGATATGCCACTGAGGAATACTGTGTATACAAAATGGCAGAGCTTGCCTCAGACTCTGATAATCCTATTAATCCCCTACCAATAGCCTTTAGAACTAAGGAACCTCGAACTATACCCCCTATTAGAAAGTCAGGAGAGAGAAAAGATGATTGGTAAAATTATAGCAGATGAGAATTTCACAGAGGAAGTAATGGTAGAAGACAGGGAGATAAGCTCTATCTACTGTTGTGACCTACTGAGTATAGCAATGGCTAAAGCTCCTATGGACGGTATCTGGGTTACTGTTATGGCAAATGCCAATACCCTTGCAGTTGCAAGCCTAGCTGATATATCCTGTGTGGTCTTTGCCGATGGTACTCGACTAACACCACAGGACAGTCAAACAGCAAAGGATAAAGGTATTAATGTGCTTTATACAAACCTTGATATATTTACTGCTGCAGTTAAAATCAAAGAAATACTAGGACTATAATTTATGCTTATGACTATACATTTAAGGAGGTGGCTTAACTGGAGATAAAATACGATTTACATATCCATTCCTGTTTATCCCCCTGTGGTGATGATGCCATGACTCCCGATGTAATAGCTGGCATAGCAGCCTTAAATGGACTTGATCTCATAGCCCTTACTGACCATAACTGTGCCCTCAACTGCCATGCCACTAAAGAAGCTTGTGATAATTATGGTATTAGTTTTATAGCTGGGGTAGAGGTAACTACAGCAGAAGATGTACATATAGTCAGCCTTTTTCCTAGCTGTGATGATGCAGTTAATTTTAGCAATGAGCTTAGTAGCCACCTGCCACCTATTAAAAATAAAGAGAAAATCTTTGGCAATCAGCTGGTGGCAGATATTAATGGCGCGACCATATCCACAGTGGAAAATCTACTTATTATGGCTGTTTCCCTTAATATTTCCCAGTGTGTAAAACTGGCAGAAAAACATGGTGGTTTTTCCTTTCCAGCCCATGTGGAAAAGGATAGTAATAGTATACTTGCCATATTAGGTGGATTTCCACAGGAATGTGATTTTCCACTAATAGAGGTAAAGAATATGGACAAGGCAAATAGCAACCCACTTTTTGAAAGTGAAATAAATGGCAGAAGGGTAATTAGCTCCTCCGATGCTCACTACCCTCACCAAATCACCCAAGATGGAGATAGTTTCCTCAGTGATGGCAGTGATTTTTACAGTGTTAGAAAGGCTCTTATGGGTTATTAGTATAACAAGATAAATTACTGCAATAGTCTATAATTCCCCTAGAATATTTAGAATGGTATAGCCCATGTGTAAATAAAACATCAAGAAAGGATTGGACATTTATATGATAAAGATACCTGGTACTATTATGTCAGAAGGTCTTGCCATTGGAAATGTAGTTATCCCTCAAATGTCTATGGCAACCTTAGAGTTTACCCCTTGTGAAGATAAAGATGCGGAGAAAATCAAGGTTAACAAAGCCTTAAAGGTTGCCATAACCTCTCAACAGATGCTTATTAATCACCATAGTTCTGGCAATAAAGACACAAGAGATATACTTATGGCATATCTATTTATGCTAAAAGACCCCGACCTTAAGGTGCAAATCCATCAAGCTATAGACAATGAGGGCTGTTCAGCACCTTGGGCTGTAAAACAGGTTTTTGACAGTATGATAATGTCACTATATAGCTGTGATGACAGTTATATGAAAAGTCGTGGTGAAGATCTATCCAATGTTATGAACCGTCTTGTGGATATACTACAGGGTAGGGATCACAATGAGCCTACTCAGATTAAAGAAGGCTCTATACTAGTATTTAACAGTATCTCACCTTCTCAGTTTGCAGCATTAGATCTTAGTAAAGTTGCTGGATTTATCTCTGCTACTGGCAGTGCCGGATCCCATATTGCCATTATGGCAAGAGCTGCACAGATACCAGCTATCTGTTGTAAAGCAGATGATATTGAGAAAATTTCCTCTGGTCAGTCGGTTGTTTTAGACTCGGTAAATGCAACTATTATAGTAAATCCTAAACAGGATATACTAGCCCGTTACATTAACACTATTATGCAGAGAAAAGAAATTCTCAAAGAAGAACTGGAGTTTAAAAACAAAGCTAGTAAAACCAAAGACGGTGTAGAAATCCCAGTGGAAGCTAATATATCCAGTTTAAAGGATATGCCTTCTACAGTTGAGTATCACGCCAGTGGTATAGGACTTGTAAGAACGGAGTTTTTATTTGAAAATGGTCTACCCTCCTGTCAAGAACAGTTTGAAAAATACAAAAAAATTCTTGAGATGATGTCTGGTAAGCCTGTTGTCTTTAGATTATTAGATGTAGGTGGGGATAAACTATCCAGCCTAAATAATTACAAAGAGGATAATCCCTTCCTAGGCAATCGTGGTATAAGACTTCTAACCCACCACAAAGATGTAATTGCCACCCAGATTAAAGCCCTATTAATGGCTTCTCCATTTGGTGATGCTACAATACTTCTACCAATGATATCCTCGGTAGACGAAGTAAGAGTAGTAAAAAAAGTTATTAAGAAAATTAAAAAAGAACTTATAAAAGACAATATTCTTTTTGATGATAAAATTAAAGTTGGTGCTATGATAGAGGTGCCTTCTGCAGCAATTCTAGCAGATGAAATTGCCAAAGAGGTGGATCTATTTAGTATAGGCACCAATGATTTAACCCAGTATACACTGGCTGTAGACAGAACAAATCCTCTAGTAGCCTCTCTATATAATAACTGCCACCCAGCTGTATTAAAGTTAATGGAAATGACCGTTAACGCTGCCGACAAAGCAGGTATACCTGTATGTGTATGTGGCGAGATGGCTTCCCAGATTAATATGGTAAGACTGCTTCTAGGACTGGGTATAGACAAAATCAGCATTAGCCCTAATATGATATGTAGTGTACGCCACGAGCTATCTAAATACACTATGGAGGAAAATATCCACCTTGCCAACCGTGCAAAACGCTGTATATCTGCTGAGGCTGTGTACGCACTGCTAAGAAACTAAAATAGTCAAATTTCTTATATAGCCTTATAACAAAACGGTTCTATAGCAAATGTTGGGGTAGTACCCCAATAGAATTTTATCCCAACAATTAATATAGAGCCAACAAAACTAATGGTCTGACACTTTATAGCTGTCAGACCATTTTTTATCTATTTTCTAAGACTATTGTAGAAACAATCTACACTGTTATCCCTGTATATTTACACTATTACCATTGATAGCCCCTGTAATTATTAATGTTCATCATTAAATATTGGGGTAAAATTATATGGGGCATATTCCCTCGCCATGAGCGAGGGAATATGCCCCATAATTGATATAGAACTATTACTTAATTACTATATTACTTAACAACTATATTTACAAGTTTACCCTTAACATATAGCTCTTTTACGATAGTTTTGCCTTCTATTGCAGCTGCTACTGATGGATCAGCCTTAGCTGTGGCAATAACATCTTCCTGTGGACTATCTGTTGGTATAACAATTCTTGCTTTAATCTTACCGTTTACCTGAACAGCAATTTCTACAGAACTATCTACACACTTAGCTTCATCATATGTTGGCCAGCTTGTCTGATTAATCATACCTTTAAAGCCACATAGACTCCACATTTCCTCGGTAATATGTGGTGCAAATGGGTTAAGAAGTGTTAGGTAGATTTTCATCTCACCCTTTGTAATGCTCTTCTTATCAGATATATCATTTAACAGTGCCATTAATGTGGCAATAGCTGTGTTGTATTTTAGCGTTTCGATGTCATCAGATACCTTTTTAATAGCCTTGTTGAATGGTGTTTCTAGCTCTGGGCTATATCCATCACCACCTACCATTATATCCATTAGCGCCCAGCTTCTATCTAAGAATCTCTTACAACCCTTAATTGAGCTTGAGCTCCATGGTGCGCTTTTCTCAAAGTCACCAATGAACATTTCATATAGACGCATTGTATCTGCACCATACTCGTTAACGATATCATCTGGGTTTACAACATTGCCTTTAGATTTACTCATCTTCTCGCCGTTTTCACCTAGAATCATACCGTGGCTTGTTCTCTTTGCATATGGCTCTTTTGTGCTAACTACACCGATGTCATATAGGAACTTATGCCAGAATCTTGAGTAAAGTAGATGTAGGGTTGTATGCTCCATACCACCGTTGTACCAGTCAATAGGTAGCCAGTAATCTAGTGCTTCTTTAGCTGCTAGTGCAGACATATTGTCCACATCACAGTAGCGTAGGAAGTACCAAGAAGATCCAGCCCACTGTGGCATTGTATCGGTTTCTCTCTGAGCGTCCTCTCCACAGCATGGGCATTTAACATTAACCCACTCAGTGATATTAGCTAGAGGAGATTCACCGTTCTCTGTTGGCTCATAGGACTCTACCTCTGGTAGTTTTAAGGGAAGGTCACTTTCCTCCAGTGGAACAAATCCACATTTAGGACAGTTAATTAGTGGGATTGGCTCACCCCAGTATCTCTGACGGGAGAATACCCAGTCACGAAGTTTATAGTTTACCTTTTCTCTAGCTAGGTCTTTTTCCTTTAGGAAAGCAATAATCTTCTCCTTGCCTTCTTCTACAGATAGACCATCAATAATGCCAGAGTTTACCATTATGCCTGTTGCACAATCGGTAAAGGCTTCTTCTTCAATATTACCACCCTTAACAACCTCGATAATAGGAAGGCCGAATTTCTTTGCAAACTCCCAGTCACGGGTGTCATGTCCAGGTACAGCCATAATAGCACCTGTACCATAGGTCATAAGTACATAGTCAGAGATAAAGATAGGAATTTCCTCACCACTTACTGGATTAATACCAGCAACACCTTTAAGGCATACACCTGTTTTATCTTTGTTAACTTCTGCTCTTTCAAAATCAGATTTCTTAGAAGCTTCTGTTTGGTATGCTCTAATCTCATCCATATTAGTTAGCTTATCAGCCCACTGATCAATAAATGGATGTTCTGGTGAGATTACCATATATGTTGCACCGTAAAGTGTATCTGGTCTAGTGGTAAATACAGTTAGTGTGTCCCCTGCTGTAGTAGCAAAATCCACCTCTGCACCTGTAGAACGACCAATCCAGTTAATCTGAGAGGTTTTAACACGCTCTACATAGTTAACTTCGTCTAGATCGTCTATTAGACGCTGTGCGTACTTTGTGATTTTTAGCATCCACTGGCTTTTTACCTTACGGATTACTTCATTGCCACAACGCTCACAGCCACCATTTACAACTTCTTCATTAGCTAGTACAACCTTACAGCTTGTACACCAGTTAACAGCCATTTCTTTCTTGTATGCAAGACCTTCTTTAAATAACTGTAGGAATATCCACTGTGTCCACTTAAAGTAGTTAGGATCTGTTGTGTTTATCTCTCTATTCCAGTCAAAGGATAGTCCCAGTGACTTAAGCTGACTTTTAAACCTTGCCACATTATCCCTTGTAACTATCTCTGGGTGGATGTGGTTTTTTATTGCAAAATTCTCAGTAGGTAGTCCAAATGCGTCCCAACCCATTGGGTAAAGCACATTAAATCCTTCTAGGCGTTTCTTTCTAGATACAATATCTAGAGCTGTATAGGAACGAGGATGTCCTACATGAAGACCTGCTCCTGACGGATAAGGAAACTCTACTAATCCGTAGAATTTAGGCTTAGAATAATCATTTACTGCAGCAAAGGTATTGTTCTCATCCCAGATACCCTGCCATTTTTTTTCGATTTGTTTGTAATCGTACTTCAAAGATTGCACCCCTCTAGCTTAATTTATATTATTAATTATTAAAACTCTGTGTTAGCTGCGTCAGACCATAGTCTTTCCATTGAGTAGAACTCTCTGGATTCCTCAGTGAAAATATGAATAATTACATCTTCATAATCCATTAGAATCCAGTTAGCACTTGTATTACCTTCAACTCTTTTAGCATGTGCACCTTCTTTAGCTAGTGCCTGATCCACATAGTCGGATAGCGCCTTAACCTGTGTTATACTGCTACCAGAAGCAATTACAAAGTAATCACATATTGTTGTTAGTCCACCGATATTTAGTAGTTTTACATCTTTTGCTAGTTTGTCGTCTAGCACTCTAGCTGCTGCTTGAGCTTTTTCTAAAATTGTCATAATATCCATTCCTTTCTTTAAGCCTAGGGATTTATATTATTGGGATATTCCCATAACCCCCTGTTTGAAAATACATTTCAAACCACGGCTTCCTTCTGTATTTATCTCTACAGTTAATTTTCATTTATTATGGTGTGTTTATATCTTTACCAGTGTATTTTACCACATCTTTAGAAAAAATGCTATTTAATATTTCTGCCGAGGCATCTTTATTAATTTTATATATCCACTGATTATTATATACCTGACCTGTTCCCTCTAGGGACTCTATCTTTATACTGTCTACAGTTATATCCACAGCCTTAGGGGCTAATCTCATTATTAATGATAGTGGTATATCTGTATAAACATAATCTAGGCATTTTGGTATAAGTGATATTAACTGGCTATAGGATTTCTCCTTTAATGTCTTAGCTAAGGCAGTCATAAAATACCTTTGCATCTCCATTCTGCCTATATCACCTGTGCCATAACCTTCTCGGTATCTTACCAGCCACTGGGACTGGGTTCCGTTTATTGTTTGTAAGCCTTTGTATAGGATTTGATTAGGTAGAAACTCTATATCATAGGGAATATCAATCTCCACCCCACCTAGGGTGTCAATAATACTAGAAAATCCCTCTAAAAACACCACCACTGAATAATCAATATTAATTGGCAGTATTTCTTCCACACTACTAACTAATGATGCAATACCTTTCTCATGGCTTTTATGCTGATTATAGATGCTGTTAATCTTCCCTGTTACCGACATATCCCCCACATAGGTATCCCTTGGGATTTGTAGTACCGATAGCTGATTATCAGTCACATTATAACTGGCTATCCCCATTACATCTGTAAGCTGTAGGGTGCTATCAGCACCACAATAAAAGATATTAATAATCTCATCAGTGTTATTATCACTACTTAGGTTTTCATCGGTTAGCTGAGTAGTTTGGTTTTCTATAATGGTATCTTTTCTAACTGCCATAGTATCTATATTAAGCCTGACTACCACCATTGCAGAAAAAATCATTACTGCACCTGTAATTATTGCTGTTACCTGTTTCAAAAGTATACTCTCCTTTTACTTTTTTCCAAAGCTTACCCTTATTATCTTCTGTCTAGGGCTTAGCTTATGTAACAGTTACAGGATTATATGTAGTGCTTTATCTAGGTTTTGTTTTACAGGTAAATACTTTTATATACAGTAGTAGTTATAGGCTTCACAGGTATCTTTTGATATGCTAATACCTCGGTCTACTAAGTCTTTAATAATATAGCCTAGGGCATATTTCATACCATCATCTAGGGAGGTATATCCATGATTTCGCATTGTTTCTAGGTCATCGTACTTTCTATCCTCTGAGATTAAATCAGCTACATATATTAGCTTTTCTAAGGTACTCATGGCTTTTCTTCCTATGGTGTGGTATCTAACTGCATTTAATACATCTAGATTGTATACCCCCATATTATAAAAAAGAAACTCAGCCCCTGCAATACCATGGAGCACCTCATTAGTGTTAAGAACTTCTTCACCCCAGATTATATCGGATTTACCTATTAACTCTAGCATTTCCTCATAGGATATCTCTTTGCAGATGTCATGGGCTAGTCCTGCTAGATTAGCTAAGTCACTGGGGCAGTTATACAGTAAAGCTAGTTTTTTAGCTTCCTTTGCCACTGCTTTGCTGTGATTAAATCGCTTCTTCCCTAACATGGACTCTGCCTTATCGTAAACAGCTTGGGTTATTTCACTATAATCATAGTCCCTACAGCCGTATAAATCATTCTGCATTATATACTCGACTACCTTAGGAGGCAGTCTATCACTGTGGGCTTTTAAGTCTTCTTTAATAAATGTTGAGCTAACATCTACAATCTCATCACAAAGTATCTCTGCCTTGCCACCTATAGCCTCTAGCTTTTCTTTATAGATAGCTAAAGCCTCTATGTCCTCATCATGACGGGCTAGGCATTTTATCTCTGCCAGTGAGAGAATTTCATTAATATTAAACCAACTATCAAGGGTTAGAAACATATCACTGCCTACAATTAGAAACAGCTTATCCTTAGGATATTCTGCCTTTAACCTATGTAGGGTAACTGATGTATAGCTGTAGCTATCCCCTTTTTCTATGTGGCTTACCTCAGCCACATCTATATGGCTAAAGGCAAGGTTACACATATTAATCCTATGATGAAAATCCAGTAGATCCTGTGGTTTTTTATGACTGGGTTTACTTGTTGGTATAATAAGCAGTTTATCTAGTGAGGCAAGTTTTACAGCTGTTTCAGCTAGATGTATATGACCTTTGTGGACAGGATTAAATGTACCACCTAAAACTCCAATATTCACTATGCTCCCCCCAAAATTATAAGTGAATACAGCCAATTACATTGGCTAATGAAGAAGTAATAGTGAATAGTGTAGGTGTGGCTTTGCCACATTATTAAAATAGAATATGGTCTATTTTCACCTTAACTTTTCACTTTTTACTTTTCACTTTTCACTATTTTCCTAGATCTATCTGTGGGTTCTTTTCGTTTCTTTTGTACAGTACAAATCTTGTGCCGATTACCTGTACAATGTCAGAATTAGTTGCAACTGCTAGCTCCATAGCCATATCCTTAGCAAATGCTGGTGCATTTTCTAGGGTTTTAACCTTGATTATCTCTCTAGCCTTTAGTGCATCCTTAGCCTGTAGAATTAGATTCTCGTTAATTCCATCCTTACCAATATGTAGGATTGTGTCAATTTTGTTTGCGATTGCTCTTAGTTTTGCTCTCTGTTTGCTTGTTATCATCTGGATATTTCCTTTCTCTGTCCCATAGGGACTTCTTTTAGGTATTATTAACCTAAAAGCTACTTAATAATCTTATCTAAACTATCTGTTAGTTTCTTCAGCGCTACGCCACGATGGCTAATACGGTCTTTTTCCTCATCTGAAATCTCAGCAAAGCTACCTTTTTCCACATAGAAAATCGGATCATAACCAAAGCCATTTCCCCCTGAGGGTTTATAACCGATATTACCTTCACATCTGCCTTCAAATACATACTCGGTGCTGTCCTTATCAATAAAGGCAATTACCGTAGCAAAATAAGCAGATCTGTCACTGCTACCTGTGGCATCAATCTCTTGTAGTAGAGTGGCGATTTTTTCATTATAAGGGGTTTCCTCTCCAGCATATCTGGCAGAATACACCCCTGGTTTACCATCAAGGCAGTTTACACAAAGCCCTGAATCGTCGGATATAACTGGTTTACCTGTAATCTTGTGGATTGCTCTTGCTTTAATTAGGGCATTCTCCTGAAAGGTTGTGCCGTTTTCCACAATTTCCACATCAATTCCCATATCCCCCATGGATACTACACTAATCTCATAGGGCATAAGAATACGATTAAGCTCCTTAAGTTTACCTTTATTACTGCTGGCTGCTATCACTAACATCCTCTTCACCTTCCTCTTCCATCAGTTTAATATCACCGAATAGGGCATCGGAAAACTCTGCTGGGTCAAAGGGTTTAAGGTCATCCATCTGCTCACCTATACCGATAAATTTAACAGGCACCTGTAACTCTTCAATTATTCCAATAACAACGCCACCACGAGCTGTTCCGTCTAGCTTTGTTAGTACAATACCTGTAAGTCCTGCTGCTTCTTTAAACTCTCTTGCTTGGTTAAGGGCATTCTGTCCTGTGGTGCCATCTAGCACCAGTAAAACCTCTACATCTGCCTCTGGGCATTCTCTTGCGATTACTCGAGAGATTTTGCCTAGCTCATTCATAAGGTTTTTCTTGTTGTGAAGTCTACCTGCTGTATCACAGATAATAACATCACTACCTCTTGCTTTACCTGCTGCTATAGCATCAAATACTACTGCTGCTGGGTCTGCGCCTTCTCCATGCTTAATAATTGGCACATTAGCTCTCTCTGCCCATACATTAAGCTGATCTATAGCTGCTGCTCTAAAGGTATCTGCTGCTGCAACTAGCACAGATTTACCTTCACTTTGCAGACGGTGGGATAGCTTACCTATAGTAGTGGTTTTACCTACACCATTTACACCGATAATTAGTATAATAGATGGCTTGGTATCAATATGTAGCTGGCTATCACCCTCTAGCATATGTCCCACTGCTTCTTTAATTAAATCTAGTACACCACTACTGTCAGAAATTCCTCTTTCCTTAGCCATTCTTCTAACTTCGGTACAGATTTTTTCTGCTGTGTGTATACCTACATCTCCCATAATAAGGGTTTCTTCTAGCTCCTCGAAAAACTCATCATCAAGTTTTACATAGGTTCCTGTTAGTATCTCTACACTCTTTATCAGTGCATCCCTTGTTTTTTTAAGCCCTTCTGCAATTTTATTAAAAAATCCCATGGCTACACCTCCTATTTAATATCTTTTTTAAAGTCTAGCTTAGATTCAAGCTCGGTTACATTTAGTTCTAGTAGTTTGGAGATTCCTTCCTCCTGCATGGTAACACCGTATAGAGTATCAGCTTCCTCCATTGTACCACGACGGTGGGTAATGGTAATAAACTGAGTTTTATCGGACATTTTTCTTAGATACCTTGCATATTTACTTACATTAACATCATCTAGTGCCGCCTCAATCTCATCTAGTAGACAGAATGGCGATGGGTTAACATGAAGTATGGAGAAATATATTGCTATAGCCACAAAAGCCTGTTCTCCCCCTGATAGGGATTGTAAACTCTTAATCAGCTTACCTGGTGGCTGTACAAATATATCAATACCTGATTCCAGTACATTATCTGGCTCTGTAAGGGTAAGACTGGCTTTCCCTCCTCCAAATAACTCCACAAAAATCTTAGAGAAATTACTATTAATAGCTGCAAACTGCTCTTTAAATATACTCTGCATCTGTGCAGTTAATTCCTCAATTAGTTTCTGTAGCTTATTTTTAGAGCTTTCTACATCATCTAGCTGTACCTTTAGGAAGGTATATCTGCCATTTACCTCCTGAAATTCCTCTATAGCGCCCACATTAACATTGCCTAATGCTCTAATCTTAGAACGAAGTGTAGCAAGTTTACCGTTTGCCTCAGTAGGATTTTCCACCGGCTGTGCTATTTCCTCTGCCATAGTTCGAGTAAGCTCATACTCATCCCATAGCTTGGATATAATGCTGTCATATTCACCTTGTAGGGAATTTTTCTTCTCTTCCAGTCTTGCCAGTGTAGAGGAGAACTGCTCCCTTTGATCCATATAGCCTTTGGTGGAATTTCTAAGGGAAGTAGCTTTCTCCTCATACTGATATCTTCTAGCTTGGCTGTCTGATATCTGTTTACTCAGGGTTTCTATCTCACTTTTTGTTCCCACTAGCTGATTTTCTAATCTTTCTATATCCAGTATAATTTCCTCACTGGATTTATTTAGATTATCTATTCTCTCACCTAGCTCACGAGCTCTACTTTGCTGATTATCTATCTGGCTGGTATGCTGTGCTATGGTGGTTTCTAACTGTTCCTTGTCCTTTTGGACTAGGGCTATATCCATATCGATTTTTGTAAGGTGATTTTGTAGCTGTGCATAGCTATCCACTATTTCCTTACCATTATCTTCTAGGGATTTTATCTCCTCACCACAGGTAGCTAGCTCATTTTCTAAGGTGGTAATAAGCTGAGTTACACTACTGCTTTGCTGGGTAAGTTCCTGTAATCGCTTAGTTAGGATTTCTTTTTCTTCCTGTGCTTTTTTCTGATTATTTATAGCTTCACTATAAGCTGACTGGGCAATTTTTAGCTGTGCCATTGCTGCAAATCTATCTTCACTTGCTGTTAGTAGCTGGCTGTCTATTGCCTTAATACTAGCCTGTAAACCATTAATCTCAGCTGTGGCTCTTTCTACATCATCACCTAGGGTTTTAAGGTCTTCTGCTAGTTTTCTACTATCTGCTTTTAGTGCATCTATCTCGCTTCTACGAGAAAGCACCCCTGCTGATTGTATCTGGGACCCCCCTGTAAAGGAACCACCGGCATTAATTACCTGTCCATCTAGGGTTACCACTCGGTATCTATATCCATAGGACTTAGCGATACTTGTTCCTTCGTCTAGATCCTCCACTACAATAATACGACCCAGTAGACTAGAAATTATCCCACTGTATTTTTCATCATAGGTTACAAGTTTGCTTGCTATACCTACAAATCCATAATGATCCTCTATACCTTGCTCATTTATAATCTTACCCTTTACCGAAGTAAGTGGTAAGAAGGTAGCTCGCCCAGCCTTAGCTTGACGAAGTTTATTAATAGCATCTTTAGCGCTTTGTTCTGAGGATACTATAATATTCTGCATAGCTGCCCCTAGGGCTGTTTCAATCGCTAGGGAATATTCCTGTTTAGTGGAGATAACCGAGGACACGGTACCTAGTATGCCTTTAATCTGACCACTAGCTGACGCCTTATGGATAAACTTCACACTATAGTTAAAGCCCTCCATTGCATCTTCCATATCTTTAAGAAGTTTCGCTCGTTGCTCCTTACCTGAGATACTATCACGAATATCCTTCTCTTTAGCTAGGATATTATTATAACTGTCCATTCTTGAACTTAGCTTATAGTTATAGCCTTCTTTGGTGTTATTTAGCTGAGTTACACTTTCATCTATATGGGTAATTAACCCATTGCAGTTTGCCACCTCATCACTTAGCCCCTGTAGATTTTCCTCAAATAAATTATGCTGACTATCTATCTCCTGTAGCCTACTGGTAGACTGCTCTAGTATTGTAGATGAGGTTGCCCCCTGTAGCTTGGTTTCATTTATCTTATTGTGATACTCTGCCCTTCTTACCTTTAAAACCTCTAGGTCTTTGTTAATCTCTAGTAGCTTATTGTTAATATGGGTAGAACTATCCTTTTTATCTGCTTTTTCCTGTATATAATCCTCTAGGGCTTTATTATTAATCTCTAACTGCTCTATGGATTTTGTAATAATATCCTTGATTTTGTCCCTATCACCTAGGGATAAATCTCGGTCTTTCTCCAGCTGTGCTATAGAGGTTTTATTATGCTCTAGGGTGTTTTTCATTACAGCAATACTAGAATTACCACTAGCTGATTTCTCCTCTAGCTCTTTAATCTCTAGTCGCTTGCTCTCCATCTCTACACTGCAGTTTTGCATCTGTAGGAACATATCATTAATCTCTGCTTCTATCTGGTCTATAGTGGCAATCAGTCGGTCATAATCACCTTTACATAGGGTAATCTTATCCTCCTGCTCCTTTATTAAACCTTTAGAATTATTTATAGTATTAATCCATAGGGATATTTCTAGGGTTTTCTTCTCGTTAGAAAGCTCTACAAATTCCTTAGCCTTAATGCTTTCTTTTCTCAGTGGCTCAATACGCTGTTCTAGCTCCATTAAAATATCTTTAAGTCTTGCTAGATTGTCCTCGGTGGCTGTAAGTCTGCGCTCTGCTTCGGATTTCTGGTAGCGATACTTTGCAATACCTGCTGCTTCCTCAAAAATCTCTCGGCGCTCCTTGCTTTTTGCCGATACTATCTCGGCAATCTTACCCTGTCCGATTATAGAATATCCGTCCCTACCTAGTCCTGTATCCATTAGCAGTCCATGAACATCTTTAAGCCTTACCATAGACTGGTTAATACGGTACTCACTATCACCAGAACGATATAGCTTTCTAGTAATATTAACCTCATCACTATCCATGTCCACTATTCGCTGACGATTATCTATAGTCAGTGTTACACTGGCAAATCCCTGTGCTTTTCTCGCCTGTGTACCACCAAAAATTACATCTTCCATCTTAGCACCACGAAGTGTTTTAGAGGACTGCTCCCCTAATACCCAGCGCACTGCATCGGATATATTACTCTTACCACTGCCATTTGGCCCTACCACTGCTGTAATTGGATAGTTAAACTCTAATTTAGTCCTATCTGCAAATGACTTAAAGCCCTGTATTTCTATTGATTTTAGTTTCAAAAAGTCACATCCTTACACTACCCCATTACCGGTTCTATAATAATTTCCTCAGATTTTAACTGAGGGTTTTCCTTTATTTTTGCTTTGTATCCTAGTTCTTCTAGCTCTAGGATATTTTTTCGCTGTTGTCCTATCATCTTAGATAGTTTGCCCTTAGGCACCTGTATAATTATCTCCCCTAAGGGGATATGTAAATCCTTAATTAATCTCTTAACTCTACCTAGCATTATATAGTTATCACATAACTCCCTAAATGCTGGATGGTAGGCACCTGCAATCATATCTTCCTCCAGCTGTTTCTCAGCATGAAGTCCTACTCTGATTACATCTATGGCACTTCCCTCAAAAAGCTCAATTAGTTCTGCTACTAAAGGCACCGACTGCATAGCACTTGGTGGGTTATAACTGCCCTCCTGTACTAGCTGTGCTAGATATGTATTAGGTAGTACCACTGTTGGATATATTCGAGCTGTTTTAGGCTCTAGGGCAATTAGTGATTTTGCTGTTAATACTGCTTTCTCATGGCTATCACCATAAAGGCCGGTCATCATCTGTACCCCAAGGTCAATGCCCTCTGATTTTATAAGAGTGGCAGCTTTTATTACATCATCACTGCTGTGTCCTCGTTTATTTAATGATAGTACCTGACTATCCATAGACTGACAACCTAGCTCTATGGCTGTAATTGTATATGGTCTGAGATTTATCATTAACTGGCTGTCTATACAGTCCGGTCTGGTGGAAAATCTAATACCACTAAAAACTCCTAGTTTTACATATCTTTCAGCTAAATCCAGTAAGCTATACATATACTCAGGGTTAATTGCTGTAAAGCTACCACCGAAAAATGCCAGCTCACAGCCTCTTTTACCTGAGTTCATAACCTCTATACAGATTTTTTCCACCTGTGCTACTGTAGGAGGTAAAGCTCTCCCTGTTATGGCGTTCTGATTACAGAAACTGCACTGATTAGGGCATCCCTCATGGGGGATAAATACTGCTACATTGCCTTTTATACTCATCTACCCATTAGCTCCAGTGCTTCCTTAGCAGCCATCTGCTCTGCTGTTTTTTTACTTCTTCCTACTCCAGAACCGATTACATTGGAGTTTAGGTGAACCTGTACTGTAAAGGTTTTATCATGGTCTGGGCCTTCTTCATCTACCAGTACATATCTCAGATGTTCTTCAGGATTTTTCTGGATAATTTCCTGTAGAATAGTCTTGTAATCTACAAAGGCTGGTTTACTTTCCCTTACTAGAGATCTCTCTACAAAAGGCAGAATAAATTTTCTCGCCTCTTCTACACTACTATCAAGATAGATAGCTGCTATTAGTGCCTCTAAGGCATCAGCAAGTATGGAAGGTCTTGTTCTTCCACCTGTGTTTTCTTCCCCTTTGCCTAGTTTAAGGTATTTGCCTAAACCTATCTCCTCTGCAAATATGTGTAGGGATTTCTCACATACAATAGCTGCACGCAGTTTTGTTAAATCCCCCTCTGTAAGGGAATAGTTGTTAAATAAAAAATCTGACACCACAATGGATAGCACTGCATCCCCTAAAAATTCCTGTCGCTCGTTATACTGTAGGTTTTCCTTAGATTCGTTAGCGTAGGAGGAGTGGGTTAGGGCTATCTGGAGAAGTTTTTTATTCTT
The DNA here is from genome assembly GCA_964369235.1 of uncultured Oscillospiraceae bacterium. Taxonomy (GTDB): domain Bacteria; phylum Bacillota; class Clostridia; order Oscillospirales; family Ruminococcaceae; genus CAYJEQ01. The sequence continues at coordinate 45,075 of CAYJEQ010000005.1, forward strand.
AAAGGTATAACCGATTTGTTTCTCTAATCCGTTCATATCTATTTCCGTACCTTTCTAATATTTCAGTTAATATTTGTATAATTATTATCCTAGAAAGTGCTGGAGATACTGAGAAAAACACACTAAATTCTTAACCTGCTTTTCTCAAAATCTCCCCACCCCAGTAATTTTACCCACTGGGGTGGAGTATAATCTTAATCTTCTGTTTCTTTAATATCCATCTGGGATAGTACAGCCGACATGGTGTCAATCATGCCACTTTCATGGCAACGCTTTGCCTGTCTAATAGCATTTTTAAAAGCTAGAGGATTGGAGCTACCATGAGCTTTAATAACTGGTTTTCTAAGTCCTAGCAGTGGTGCACCACCAGTTTCAGAATAGTCCATTTTACCTCTTATTGCCTTAATATCCTTTAGTAGAATAGCTGCGCTGATCTTATTAGCAAAGGTTTTTGTGAATATATCCTTTAGAGTGTTGCTAAAAGATTTTCCCATACCCTCGGTAACCTTAAGGGCGATATTACCTGCAAAACCATCACATACTGCCACATCACACATGCCCAGTGGCATATCTCTACCCTCTATATTACCAATAAAGTTAAGTGGGCTATTTTTTAGTATACCGTAGGCTTTTACATATGGAGGTAGGCCTTTTGTTTCCTCAACACCGATATTTAGCAGTGCTACCTTAGGGCGCTCTCTACCAATTATCTTCTCCATATACACACTGCCCATTACCCCAAACTGTGCTAGCATCTCTGCTCTACATTCGTGGTTAGCACCAGCATCTAGTAGTAGATAGGGGCCATTCTTTGACAGTGTTGGCACTAGGGCACTAATAGCCACTCGCTTAATAGTCTTAATACGCTTAACTATTAAAGTACCACCTACAACTAAAGCCCCTGTGCTACCAGCTGATACAAAGGCATCTCCACCAGCTGTGGAAAGTAGTTTTAAACCTACTGCCATAGAACTATTATTATAGCTTTTCATAATCTCTGTAGGCTCTGCCTCAATAGGCATAACTGTTTGGGCTTCTACTATCTCCATACGGTCTAGGGAGATGTTATTCTCAGCTGCTGTTTCTTCTATAATCTCTTTATTACCTGTTAGCACTATGTCTACATCATATTCGTCAATAGCCATTTTACAGCCTTGTAATACTGCTAGTGGTGCATTATCTCCACCAAAAGCATCAACAATAATCTTCACCTTAAATCACTCCTTGCTCGGTTAATGCATTTTTATATTCCTCAATGCCTTTAAGTGCCTGAGTTTCATATCTTAGGTTTTTATCCTTAATCCTAACTGGGTTAGGAGGTAGTATACCCATATTACATCCCATAGGCTGAAAGTCCTTAGAATATCCATCACTAATGTAGTGGCACAGTGCCCCTGTCATTGATGAAACTGGCAAATCTAGCTGAGGTTTACCCTGTAGCTGATGTGCCATGTTAATCCCTGCAATTATCCCAGACATAGCTGATTCAATATAACCCTCTACCCCTGTAATCTGCCCTGCAAAGAATATCCGATTATCTGATTTAAATCTAAAGCCTTTATCTAGTAGCTTAGGAGAATTTATAAAAGTATTACGGTGCATAACACCATATCTAAAGAATGTAGCATCTTTAAGCCCTGGAATCATAGAGAAAACTCTCTTCTGCTCTGGGAATTTAAGATTTGTCTGAAAACCTACTATATTATACATACTACCCTGTTCATTTTCCTTTCTAAGCTGTACTACAGCATAGGGGCGAATGTCGGTTACAGGGTGGTATATACCCACTGGTTTTAGTGGGCCATAGCGCATGGTTTCGGCACCACGTTTAGCCATTACTTCAATAGGCATACAGCCTTCATATACTTTAAAGCTGTCCTTCTCAAATTCTTTAAGAGGTGCCGACTCAGCCTCTACTAAAGCCTCATAGAAAGCCTCGTACTGGTCTTTGGTAAATGGACAGTTAATATAATCTGCATCTCCTCTGCCATATCTTGCAGCATAAAAGGCAATATCCATATCTATGGAATCAAAATCCACTATAGGCGCTGCCGCATCATGAAAGTTAAGATATCCTTCCCCTGTTAGCTCCCCAATAGCCTTAGATAGGCTATCAGTTGCCAGTGGGCCAGCGGCAATAATAACATTGCCCTCTGGGATTGTAGTAGCTTCTTCTTCCACTATGGTGATGTTAGGGTGGTTTCTTATTATCTCGGTAATCATATCAGAGAATTTATCCCTGTCTACAGCTAAAGCACCACCAGCACCTACTGCTGTTTCTTTTGCTACCTTTACAATTAGGGAATCCAGTATACTCATTTCTTCCTTTAGCATACCTGCTGCTGAACCTACACGCATGGCTTTTAAGGAATTAGAGCAAACAAGCTCAGCAAAGCCCTTGTAGTGGTGGGCTGGTGTTAGCTTGTTTGGTTTCATCTCGATAAGTGTTACCTTAATCCCTCTTTGGGCTAGTTGATAGGCTGATTCACAACCTGCCAGCCCTGCTCCTATTACTGTTACCATTACTCCTTAACTCCTTTTTCAAAGCCACAACCTTCTTTTAGACAGTGGATTTTACCTAGTTTACCCATCTTTCTAAATAGTGTTGAGCTACACTTAGGACAGCTGTCTTCTAAAGGTTTGTCCCAAGTCATAAAGTTACAGTTAGGATATCCAGAACAACCAAAGAATGCCTTGCCTTTTTTGGATTTCTGTGCAACTATTTTATTACCACAAATCGGACAGTTACCTGGGGTTTCTTGTACGATTTTCTTGGTGTTTTTACACTCTGGGAACCCTGGACAAGCTAGGAATTTACCAAATCTACCGATTTTGATAACCATGTTTTTACCACATAGTTCACATACAATATCAGTTTCTTCTTCTGGCACCTTCATACGGGTACCTTCCATGGTTTTTTCTGCTTTTTCCAATGTTTTGGAGAAATCACTGTAGAAGTTTTCCAGTGTTTTAACCCATTTTGCTTTCCCTAGCTCAACATTATCAAGGTTTTTCTCCATCTTTGCTGTAAACTCTACATCTACGATATTTGCAAACTGCTCTTCCATTAACTGAGTTGTTACCTCACCTAAAGCTGTAGGTTTAAGGGCTTTACCCTCACGCTCTACATAGCTTCTTGCAATAACTGTTGTAATTGTTGGTGCGTAGGTAGATGGTCTACCTATTCCGTTTTCTTCTAGGGTTTTAATAAGTGATGCCTCGGTATATCTTGCCGGTGGCTGGGTAAAATGCTGATTAGGTGCTAGGTCTTTAACCCCTAGTGGCATATCTTTTTCAATTGGAGGTAGTGCGCCACTATCCTCATCTGCTTCGTCCTTGCCTTCTTCGTATAGCACTGTAAAACCATCGAATTTAACTGTATATCCTGAAGCCTTAAAGTTATACTCTCCTGCCCCAATATCAGCAGAAACAGTATCCATTAGGGCATTAGCCATCTGGCTGGCAATAAATCTCTCCCAGATTAGCTTGTACAGCTTGTACTGGTCGGTAGTTAGACTAGCCTTAACCATATCAGGTGTTAGAGAAATCATTGTAGGTCTAACAGCTTCGTGGGCATCCTGTGCAGCTGATTTAGACTTGTAAACACGCTTGGTGCTTGGCAGATAGTCTTTTGAGTACTTATTTGTGATGAAATCCTCTGCTTCTTTAACAGCGTCATCGGATATTCTTAGGGAGTCTGTTCTCATATAGGTAATAAGACCTACTGTGCCATGTTCAGGTACATCTACACCTTCGTATAGCTCCTGTGCTGCCTTCATTGTTCTTCTAGCCTGAAAACCTAGCTTTCTTGATGCTTCCTGCTGTAGTGTGGAGGTGGTAAATGGTGGTGCTGGGGATTTTTTTCTAACACCCTTCTTTACAGCTGTTACGATAAATTTAGCATCTGCTAGATCCTTCATAATCTGCTCAGCTTCTTCACCAGAGGTAATCTCAATCTTTTCGCCATTTTTGCTGTGTAGCTTAGAGGCAAAGGCTTTCTTACTGCCTTTAGCTGTTAGCTTTGCATCTATTGTCCAGTATTCTTCTGATTTAAAGGCTGCAATAGCTCGCTCCATGTCCACAATTAGCTTAACTACAACCGACTGTACTCTACCAGCAGAAAGGCCTTTTCTCACCTTTCTCCACAGGAATGGAGATAGCTGATAACCTACTATTCTGTCTAGTATTCTTCTTGCCTGCTGTGCATTAACTAAATCCTGATCAATAGTTCTAGGATTAGCCATACCGGACTGTACACCTGTTTTGGTAATTTCATTAAAGGTAATTCGGTTGGTGTCATTAATATCCAGCCCTAATATGTGAGCAAGATGCCATGAAATAGCCTCTCCCTCTCTATCGGGGTCGGTTGCTAGGTATACTTTTTGGCTTACTGTTGCTTGGTGCTTTAGTGTTTTGATAAGGTCTTCCTTACCTTTTATATTTACATATTTAGGTGTAAATTCATTTTCTACATCTACGCCAATCTTACTTTTTGGCAGATCTCTAATATGTCCGTTAGAGGCAAGTACCTCAAAATCTTCCCCTAAAAACTTCTTAATAGTTTTTGCTTTAGCTGGGGATTCCACGATTACTAAATTAGACATTATTTCACCTTTCCTTTCCTTGTGCTAGATACCTTATATTACTACAAAGCATCTAATACTTTCTTATATTAAACCTTAATAGGGATTTATCTTAAATTTTCTCTATGATTGAGTAACTGCCTTTATCACTTCTCTTTATTATCGACTTAATTTCTAGTTGGGTAAGGTGGGATAACACATCCTTTATAGAAATTGATGTTATATCGGATATTTCGTCAGCCCTTAACTCATCTACAATCAGTGCTGTGCAGATAATTTCTTCTAACTCTGATAAATCTTTTGGCAGTGATACTTTAACTATTGCTTTTTCCTGCTTCACAGAAGTTTTGTCCTTTGATTTAGGTTTTTTTACAGGATCCTTTACCTCTTTTGCTATCTCTTGATAGTTTAGGTTATACTGATAATGGTCTAAATATTCCTCTAATACATCATTGGGATGGCACAGAGGCTTTGCACCTTGTTTTATCAGATTATTTGTGCCTGCTGAGGTTTTAGAAAATATACTCCCCGGCACTGCAAATACATCTCTATTCTGGTTAAGTCCATGAGTTGCCGTAATTAGTGAGCCACTTTTTTCGTCAGCTTCTATTACACAGATACCTTTTGCTATGCCAGATAATATTCTATTACGCACTGGGAAATGTTTACCCACTGCTGGGGTTTCTGGTGGATGTTCTGATAGGATAGCACCATTACCTGCTAGGATTTTATGATAGATTTCCTCACTGGCTGTGGGATAGATTACATCTACACCACTACCTAGTACCGATACCACCTTACCACCCTGTTCTATGGCGCCTTCTAGACAGATTGTGTCTATTCCGTCTGCCATTCCACTGATAATTACAGCACCGGCAGCCGATAGACCTGAGGCAATTAACTTCCCTGCAACTAATCCGTATTTACTGGCATCTCTTGTGCCTACCATAGCTATAGGTAGCTTACTATTAAGGTCTGGTAATGTTCCCAGTCCATATAGTAATACTGGTGGCCCATAGATATGTGCTAGTCGTCTTGGAAAAGCTTCATCTTCCGGTGTTATTATAAAACCGCCTAGATTTCTCATCTGCTCTATTATCTCTCTAGGTCGAGTAAGGTCGACGGCCTTAAACTTAGTTATTTCTCCTATGGTAAGTATACCATATTCCTTTAACTGGCTTTCGCTAGACTCATAGATGGTTTTAGGTGAGGGGATTACCTCAAGAATACCTGCAGCTCGTACACTGCCTGGATGAAAAAACAAAGAAAACCATATATGATAAATTTTATCTTCCAGTGTACCCATTAGTATTCCCTCCTATCTGCGTCTATATAACTCCCATGCAATTATAGAAGCCGCTACCGAAGCATTTAAAGATTCTGAACCTTCTGCCATAGGTATAATTACCTGATGATCCAGTAAGTTTACTTCCTCTTTAGATAGTCCTCTGCCTTCGTTACCAATGGCAAAGCACACACCTTTAGGAAAATTAGTTTCATTAATATTTGTAGCTATAGGACTTAGCACTGCACCGTATAAGGTGATACCTTTATTTTGTAGCAATGTTTTAGCTGTAGCTAGGTCTTTAACTGATATAATATTAGTTTTGGCTATGCCACCCATAGTGGAACGGATAACCTTAGGACTGTATATGTCTGGGCAATCCTCTGTCATTATTATACCATCAATGCCAAAAGCCCCACAAGAACGAATTATCGTACCTATATTACCTGGATCCTGTAAGGAACACAGAATTATATAGTTACCATTATTTAAGATTTCCCCACTGGAATTTCCATTGGAATTCCAATTGTTTTCTGCTATTTTGCAGACAGCATATATCCCTTGAGGGGATTTAGTGTCGGATATTTTCTCGCTAATAGACTGGGTAATTTCATAAATATTTTCGGTTTGTGGCAGTAGTTTTGACAATATATCCTCGTAGGTAGCTGCTGCTTCCTTTGTAAGATATATTTCCTGTGGTATAAATCCTGATAGAGCATAGTCCAGTGCAAGTCTTGCCCCTTCAACGACGAATAGACCTTTATCCCTTCTAGCTTTCCTAGAGGATAAAAGCCTTACAAGCTCTTTTACCTTTTCATTTGAATTTGAGGTGATTTTTTGCAATGTGCTATCATGCCTTTCTAATTATATCATTTATTATTACAAAAAACGCCCGCTGTGGCGGGCGTTAATAAACAATTATAGAGCAGCCTTAGCTTTTTCTACAAGAGCTGTAAATGCAGCTGGATCGTTTATAGCGATTTCAGATAGCATCTTACGGTTTAGTGTGATGCCTGCCTTCTTTAGGCCGTTCATGAATGTAGAGTAGTTCATTTCATTCATTCTTGCAGCCGCAGAAATTCTTGTAATCCAAAGGCTTCTGAAATCTCTCTTCTTATGCTTTCTACCGATGTAAGCATATTTACCGGATTTCATTACCGCCTGCTTAGCTGTTTTAAATAGTCTGCTTTTTGCGCCGTAGTAACCCTTAGCAAGTTTAAGTGTTTTCTTTCTTCTCTTGCGGGTCATCATTGCTCCTTTAACACGAGCCATATCTATTTACCTCCGTTTGGAATCTTATTTTTTGTAATTCTTATTTGTATGGGATTAGCAGTTTAACTGCCTTTACATTTGTGAAATCAGCATAAGCTGCTTTTCTTAGTGCTCTTTTACGCTTAGTAGATTTCTTAGTTAGAATATGTCTTCTATTTGTGCGTGCGCGCTTAACCTTCCCGTTTTTTGTTAGCTTAAAGCGCTTTTTAGCACCACTGTGTGTCTTTAGCTTTGGCATTTTAAGTTCCTCCTTGTGTTATTTAGCGGGCTTTGCTGTTAGGAACATCAGCATACTGCGTCCTTCTAGCTTTGCTGGTTTCTCTACATTAGCATATTCAGAACAGCTTTCTGCAAAGCGAGTCATAATGGTGTGACCCAGTTCTGGATGTGCCATCTCACGACCTCTAAATCTAATAGAAACCTTAACCTTGTTACCCTGGCTTAAGAACTTAAGCGCATGGTTAAGTTTTGTGTTAAAGTCATGGGTATCGATATTAAGTGATAGTCTAATCTCTTTTGTTTCGATAACCTTTTGATTTTTCTTTGCTTCCTTCTCCTTCTTAGCCTGCTCAAATTTGTATTTACCATAGTCCATTACTCTACAAACTGGCGGTGTTGCTTGAGGAGCGATTTTAACAAGATCCAGATTTTTTTCGATAGCGATTTTCATAGCTTCTTTAGTAGCTACTATACCTAGCTGACTACCATCTGCACCAATCAACCTAACTTCTTTATCTCTGATTTCTTCGTTAATCATCAGTTCTTTATTGTTGCTAATTGTGAGCACCTCCAATACCCTAAATAAAATTTTAAACCTGTATTATCACAAAAAGATAAGGTGCGAAGTGAAAACTTCGCACCAGCAATACTAATTATAAGAGTTAAACTCTAAAAATTTAGATATTGACCTTGTGTCATCCTATCATGCACAGGTGAGGGAGTGTTCTCCCTTCTTTGTTTTCTAAAATATTATATCAGCTTATTTCCTGTTTGTCAACAGTTATTTTCCAAGTTCATAAGCTTTTTTGATTGTTTTATCAAAACAATCGGAAATCATACTGTCTAAACCTGACTGTTCAAGGGATTTAACCCCCTGTATAGTAGCGCCACCTGGTGTGCATACCATCTCTATAAGATCCTCTAAGCTGTGGTCGGTTTCTGCTATCATCTTAGCAGAACCAATCATTGCATGAGCAAATAGCTGTTTAGCTTCTTCTCTATCCAGACCAATTTCCTCAGCTTTGTTTACTACCGATAAAGCCCAGCGATAAACAAAAGCACAAGCGCTGCTGTTTACCGGAATAACTTCCTTCATTAGGCTTTCTGGTAGCTCATTAGTATGTCCTGCTGCATTAAATAATGATGTTACAAAGGCAAACTCCTCTTTGGTAGTAGGCTCTATATTAGCTAATGCTGTAGAGGAATAACCAATGCTTAGTGGGGTATTAGGCATAACCAGCACCACCTTAGTGTCACTGCTAGTGCGCTCTTTAATAAACTTTGAGGTTATACCTGCTGCTATGGAGATAATAACCTGATCTTTTTCTAGGATTGGTTTTATAAGCTCTAAAACTTCACCAAAATTCTGCGGGTACACACAAATCATAATATTCTGGCAGTTTTCTGCCACCTGTAGTATATCATCTGTAGTGTTAAATCCCTGATTATTTAAAAAACCCAGTCTTTCAGAATTTTTATCACATAGTAGCATCTCACTATAATCTAACACTTTCCCTGTGATTATCCCTCTAGCAATGGCATAAGCCATATTTCCACTGCCGATAAAACCTAATTTATACTGCTTCATAATAACCCTACCCTTCTATTATTAGCTAAATTTACCCTCTATTTAACAGGAGAAATTTAATCTATTAAGCTAGTGCTGCCTTAATCATAATAGCACACTCTACTCTTTTCTTTTCCATTTCACAAGCTATGGAGTGAGGTTTTAGGATATCTCCCTGATACTGCTGATTGTTTGCATTACAACCACCACTACAGTAAAACTTTGCCCAGCAGTCTTCACAGTCGATTTTATCATAAACTGTAGCGTGAGCAAATTGATCCTTAATCTCCTCATCAATAGATAGGTCGTGAACACTGCCTATCTGCCAGTCATCCATACCTACAAACTGATGACATGGGTATACATCACCATCTGGAGTAATAGCTACATATTCATTACCACAACCACAACCCCTTAGACGCTTAATAGCACATGGTCCCTGCTCTAGGTCTAGCATAAAGTGGAAGAAGTTAAAGGCATCGCCCTTTTCTTCTTTGTCTATCATAATCTTTGCCAGTCTTTCGTACTCAGCAAAAACCTCTGGCATATCTGCTTCGGTTAGAGAATATGGTAGCTCAGGCCTTGACACTACTGGCTCTACGCTAATCTGATCAAAGCCTAAGCTATTAAGATGTAGCACATCTTCTGCAAAGTCCTTATTGTACTTTGTAAATGTACCTCTTACATAGTAATTGTCATGACCTCGTTTATCAACAAGTTTCTGGAATTTAGGCATAATTGTTTCGTAGCAACCTCTGCCGTCAACTCTTGAACGAACCTTGTCATTTACCTCTGGTCTACCGTCAATAGATAGTACCACATTGCTCATTTCTTTATTAATGAAATCTATCTTGTCATCATCTAGTAGCAGTCCATTTGTTGTAATGGTAAATCTAAAGGTTTTATCATATTCCTTTTCCTTGCTTCTAGCGTATTTAACAACTTCTTTTACTACATCAAAATTCATCAGTGGCTCTCCACCGAAAAAGTCTAACTCTAGATTATGTCTACCTTCAGAATATTTTAGCAGATAGTCAATAGCTTTAAGACCTATTTCCAGTGGCATTATCTGTCTGCCTTCATGGTAGTCACCCTTACCAGCAAAACAGTATTCACAGCGAAGATTACAGTCGTGGGCAATATGTAGGCACATTGCTTTAACTGGGGATTTTACCATCATGTCGGAGAACTTGCGATAATCGTCTACTGAATATAGCTGTTCTAGTTTTATTAGGTTTTTAATCTCCTCTGCAGATTCCTTTAGCTCTAAAGCATCAAACTTGCCTTCAAGCTTTACTACTGCCTCATCAATCTGGGCATCTGTTGGACATGACTCAAAGTGATTTAGCAGTTCATAGGTAACATCATCCACTACATGGATTGCACCACTATTTACATCTAAAACAATATTGTAGCCATTAAGACTGTACTTATGTATCATTATATGACCGAACCTTTCTGTGAGCTTTTAGCTTTGTATATAATTTTTAAAAGCTATTCTCTATATAAATATCTCATTTACTTTTTATGTATTTTCTATCTTTAAACGCAAAAAATTTAGGGACATGAATGCCCCTAAATTAGAAAACCGTAATTAGTTTTTCTTTTCGCATTTCTGGTTTGCTACTGTGCAAGAAGTTTTGCAAGCAGACTGGCAGGATGCTTGACATTCGCCACAACCGCCAACTACAGCAGTTTCTTTAAGATTTGGTTTGTTTAGTGTTTTAATATGTTTCATGTATAAAACTCCCTTTCATATGGATATGTCTGCATTATACCATATAATAATCCATTGTGCAATATTTATAAGAAATTTTTTATAAATTTGCTAAGCAATATAACAATTTGCTTTATGAATTATCCTCGCTTTTTTATCTTAGGTCGCTTATATATCCTATTAACACCGATAATTCCACCTATACCGCCTGATATAGTGATAAGGAATAGCTTTACCATCATGTCGGGAATATTATTGTTTTCGCTAAATATCAGGGATATTATAATACAAAAAACATACATAAGCCCTGATACAGCTACACCCATAATTAGCCCGTCTTCTTTGGTTTTACTAGATATGTAGTAGCCTCCTAGTAAACCACCTAATATTAACCCTACTACCGATAGCTGGCTATACCATGCTGTAGTTAGGGTAAATCCTACAGTTACCATGGCTATAATAAGGAAAACCATAGCCACTGCCGCTAACTGTATACCTAGACTTTTTAGTATATAGCTAACTACTCCATCTTTTTTTAAACCTTTCATAAAAAAACCTCCCATAACATCTTTTTATATAAAGATATTATAGGAAGTTCAGTTTTATGCTTCTTCTTTATTAACTATTTTTGTCTGGATAGCCCATTTAGCAATTCTTACCTTGCTTCTGTCACTACCTGTTTCGATAACAAGAGTATCTTCCTTAACACCAATAACGATACCAATGATACCACCGATTGTGATAACTTCATCACCAATCTCAATAGCACTACGCATTGCCTGCTGTTCTTTTTCTTTCTTGCGCTGTGGTCTGATTGTTACAAAATACAGTACAGCAAACATCACTACAAGAATACCCATCTGTGAGATAAAATCAACACTTGCCACTGATGCAGTCATAAGATTTAACATAATTTATTTCTCCGTTCTAATTGTTCTAGCTTTACATTTTTGTAAAACACGATAGTGAAATTCTACCACATTTTACTTATTAGTGCAAGAAGTAATTGAAAAATTATTTAAAGTATTCTGTTAACTACTATATTCTTCTGCCAAGTCTTTCTATATTATCTTCTCTAAACTTAGCAAATGTTCCATTGTCTAGCTCTGTTCTAATCTTTTCCATTAGATTATTATAGAAATACAGATTGTGTATTACTGCTAGACGCATACCTAAGATTTCCTTTGCTTTAAATAGATGTCTAATATAGGATCTACTGTGGTTTTTACAGGTTGGGCAATCACAGTGAGGATCAATAGGTAACCCATCACGCTCGTATTTAGCGTTATTTATATTAACTATGCCCTCCCAAGTAAATAGATGACCATGACGGGCATTTCTACTTGGCATTACACAGTCAAATATATCTACACCACGATAAACTGCCTCTATCATATTAACAGGTGTTCCTACACCCATTAGATAACGGATTTTATCTGCTGGCATATATGGCTCTACAGTTTCAATAGTGCGATACATCTCCTCTGCTGTTTCACCTACAGCTAATCCTCCAATAGCATAACCATCTAGGTCTAGGGCTGCAATATCCTTCATATGCTGTATTCTAAGATCTTCATAGGTAGATCCCTGATTAATCCCAAATAACATCTGCTTATTATTTATAGTTTCTGGCAGTGCGTTAAGTCTGTCCATCTCTTTTTTACATCTTACTAGCCATCTTGTTGTACGATCGATGGATTTTTTTGTATAATCATAGGCTGCTGGGTTTTCGATACATTCATCAAACGCCATAGCTATAGTAGAAGCTAGATTGGACTGTATCTGCATACTTTCCTCTGGCCCCATGAATATTTTTTTGCCATCAATATGGGACTGGAAGTAAACCCCCTCTTCCTTAATAGTTCTTAGCTTAGACAGAGAAAACACCTGAAAACCACCACTATCGGTTAGTATAGGCTTTTCCCAACCCATGAATTTATGTAGACCACCCATATCTCTTACTACCTCATCACCTGGACGAAGATGTAGATGGTAGGTATTACACAGTTCCACTTGACATTTAATATCCTTTAAATCATAGGAGGATATACCACCTTTAATAGCTGCTGCTGTACCTACATTCATAAAGGCTGGTGTCTGCACTGTACCATGTACTGTGTGAAATTCTCCTCTACGAGCATTGCCTTCTTTTTTTATTAATTTATACATTTATATAGTTATTCCTTTCTCCCTTGTAGTATTTTGTAACTGTAATCTATTACTTACCAATCACAAACACTACCAACTTTCTTTTTCTCTTACAATATAATCATGCTATCCCCAAAACTAAAGAAGCGATATTTTTCCTCTACAGCTGTTTTGTAGCAGTTCATAGTATTATCATAACCAGCAAAAGCCGATATTAACATTATTAGGGTGCTTTCTGGCAGATGAAAATTAGTGATAATCCCATCTAACACCTTAAACTCATACCCTGGATAGATAAATATATCTGTGTCGCCACTCAAGGACACTACTTTACCTTCACAAGCTGAGGCTATGGACTCTAGTGTTCTACAGCTAGTTGTACCAACTGCAATAACTCTCCCACCATTTCCCTTAGTTTCCTCAATAAGCTTGGCTGTTTCAGGTGGGCAGTAGTAACTTTCACTGTGCATTACATGATCGGTGATTTCATCAGCCTTAACAGGTCTAAATGTTCCCAGCCCCACATGTAAAGTTACATAGGCTACATTAACACCTTTTTCCTTTAACTTTTCCATAAGCTCTGGAGTAAAGTGTAGCCCTGCTGTTGGTGCTGCTGCTGAACCTAACTCTTTAGAGTATACTGTTTGATAGCGTTCTTTATCCTCTAGCTTCTCGGTTATATAATGAGGCAAAGGCATTTCTCCCACTTGGTCAAGTACATCATAAAAGTTCCCTTCATAGATAAACTTAACTAGACGATTGCCACCTTCTAGCACCTCTAGTATCTCTGCTTTAAGTAATCCCTCACCAAAGATAAATACTGCACCTGGCTTTGCTTTCTTACCTGGTTTTACCAGTGTTTCAAATGTATCTATGCCACGCTGTGCCAACAGTAGAAACTCCATAGCTCCACCACTGCCCTCTTTATATCCATAAAGTCTAGCAGGCATTACACGAGAATTATTTAGTACTAATAAATCCCCTTTGTCCAGTAAATCCACTACATGGGTAAAGCTACCGTGTTTTATATCCCCACTATGGCGTGATAGCTGTAAAAGTCTAGAGCTATCTCGTGGATATAGTGGCGTTTGGGCTATAAGCTCCTCTGGGAGATCATAGTAAAAATCAGATTTTTTCATAAAATAATAATTTCTTTCCTGTTCTATAAATTCATCAAAAAAATTTTACTTTATCAGTGTAATACTGTAATATACATTTGACACTGGTTGTATTAAATGATATTATAAAAAGTAAAATAACTCTGAAATCCACTATATATTATATTGTATTAGTGAATTGTTTTCAACAGTTTTTTATATTAATAGTTTTATTTTGTGTAAGAGTAATAGCTTTAGGGCTAATTAGCAAAGATAATAACATGAATTTCCCATTAATAATGAAAGGTTTGGTAATTATTATGAAAGAATATAAAGTTGGTATAGTTGGCGCAACTGGTATGGTTGGACAGCGTTTTATAACACTAATGGAAAATCATCCTTGGTTTAAGATAGTATGTTTAGCAGCTTCTCCTCGTTCTGCTGGCAAAAAATATAGCGAAGCTATTGGCAGTCGCTGGACAATGGATACCCCACTGCCACAGCATATTGGTGATATGGTGGTAATGGACGCCACAGGACAGGTTGAGGAAATTTCTGCTATGGTTGATTTTATCTTCTGTGCAGTAGATATGGAAAAATCCGAAATCAGAGCATTAGAGGAAAGATATGCAAAGGCTGAATGCCCTGTTATCTCTAATAACTCTGCTCATCGTGGTACAGTTGATGTACCTATGATAGTTCCTGAGCTAAACCCTGACCACAGTCAGGTAATATCAGCACAAAGACAGCGTCTAGGCACTACAAAAGGCTTTATTGCAGTTAAGTCTAACTGTTCTATCCAAAGCTATGTGCCAGCACTATATCCACTAAATCACTTTGGGGTAAAGAGAATTCTTGCCTGTACCTATCAGGCTATTTCTGGAGCTGGCAAAACCTTTGACAGCTGGCCAGAGATGGTGGATAATGTTATCCCTTACATCGGTGGAGAAGAAGAAAAAAGCGAAAAAGAACCACTAAAAATCTGGGGACAGGTTAAAGATGGTGAAATAGTAAATGCTACTACACCTGATATTACCACCCAGTGTATTCGTGTACCTGTTGCCGATGGACATATGGCAGCAGTATTTGTTGACTTTGAGAATAAGCCAACTAAGGAAGAAATGATTAAAATTTGGGCTGATTTTAAGGGTATCCCACAAACAGCTAATCTACCTTCTGCACCTAAGCAGTTCCTTCACTATTTCACTGAGGATAATATGCCACAAACCAATTCCCATAGAAATCTAGAAAATGGCATGGCTGTGTCCATTGGTAGACTTCGTGAAGATAGTCAGTACCAGTATAAATTTGTATGCTTATCCCATAACACCTTAAGAGGTGCTGCAGGTGGTGCTGTGCTAATGGCAGAGCTACTAGCTTACCAAGGTTATATGGACTAATTTAAACCTAATAATTATTTTAAACTATACAGGGTGTACTCTGTGGATTTGCAAGGATTTATATTATTTATCTTCTATCCACAGAGTTTGCCCTATAAATTTGAGGTGAATTATCTTGACTACTTTTTTCAGGAGACTCTACCATGTTGGGGATATGGTTTCAAAGGAAGATATTCTAGGAGAATTACCTAGTAATAGATCAGCCTATAATACTATGTTTCAGATGGCATGGCCTTGTGCATTAGAGGCAATACTGGTTAGTACCATCGCTTCTATTGACACAATGATGGTAGGTACCTTAGGCCCTGCTGCCATTGCTGCTGTAGGGATTACCTCCCAACCTAAAATGATTGTTCTTGCCGTAATACTTTCTTTAAATGTAGGTGTAACTGCTGTTATCTCTAGAAGAAAAGGTCAGAACGATCCTGATGCAGCTAACGCTACACTAAAACATTCACTAATACTTTCTTTGGTACTTTCCTTAATTATGGCGGTTTTTGGTGGGGTATTTGGCAGAGAAATTCTCTCCTTTGCTGGTGCTGGTGATGATTATATTGACACTGCTACCCAGTATCTACAGATTATAATGGTAGGTAATGTGTTCCAGTCAATGGCACTGACCATAAACGCAGCCCAGCGTGGAGTAGGCAATACCAAAATCTCTATGAAAACCAATGTACTTGCAAACATTGTAAACCTTATCTTTAACTACCTTCTTATTAATGGTATATGGATATTCCCTCAGCTTGGCACACAGGGTGCTGCTATTGCTACAGTTTTAGGTAATATAGCTGCATTTATCCTATCTGTTTTCTCTATATGTGTTAGAGGTAGATTTCTCTATCTTTTTGACGGGGAAAAGTTTCAGTTTAACAAGATGATTTTATCAGCTATAAATAAAGTATCTTCTAATGCAATGCTAGAGCAGGTATTTATCCGAGTAGGATTTTTCCTCAATACTATTTTTATAGCAAATCTAGGCACTACTGCCCTTGCAACATATCAAATCAGTGCCAATGTCCTATCCATCTGTTTCTCTATAGGAGATGGCATTAGCATGGCTTCGGCTAGTTTATCAGGCCAGTCCCTAGGGGCAAAACGCAGTGACCTATCTATAATATATGGTAAAGTTGGTCAGCGTGTAGCAGAGTTTATTGGGCTTACTCTACTGGTACTACTTACTTTATTTAGGCGAGAGATAATTACGCTATTTACTGATGAGATACAGATTATCCATATGGGTGCAACCCTGATGATTATAACAGGTATAATTGGCCCTATAATGGCATCTAATTCAGTTTTTGTAGGTGTACTAAGAGGTGCTGGAGATGTTAAGTACACTGCTAAGGTTTCACTAATTAGCATTACCTTTCTACGACCTACTACCACCTATCTACTAAGCTATACCTTAGGTCTTGGGGTATTCGGTGCATATCTGTCCATTCTTGTAGATCAGATTGTAAGGTATCTATTATTAAGCAGTAGATTTTACAGCAAGAAGTGGACTAAAATTTCATTGTAACCAACCTATTTCTATGGTATAATATTAGTCATTATTATTAAATATACAGTATATAATTAAAGTCAAGGCAAATCAGGAGGCAATATCTATGGCAGGCCATTCCAAGTGGAGTACAATTAAAAGAAAAAAAGAAAAAACCGATGGACAACGAGCAAAAATTTTCACTAAAATAGGCAGAGAGATTAGCGTTGCAGTAAGAGATGGCGGGCCTGATCCAGCATCTAATAGTAAGCTAAAAGATCTAATAGCAAAGGCAAAGGCTAATAATCTGCCTAATGATAATATCGACCGAGTTATTAAAAAAGCCACTGGTGAGGGTGATAAAAACACCTATGAAAGCATAGTTTACGAAGGCTATGGCCCCTGTGGAGTAGCTATGGTTGTGGAGGCACTTACGGACAATCGCAACCGTACAGCTGGGGATCTAAGGCATTATTTTGATAAATACGGAGGCAATCTAGGCCAAACAGGCTGTGTTTCCTTTATGTTTAAAGAAATGGGGCTAATTCTTATTGAATCAGATGATATTTCCGAGGATAAGATATTTGAAGATGCCATGAACAGTGGGGCAGAGGATATAAAAACAGAAGATGGGCTTTATGAGGTATATACCCTACCTACTAATTTTACAAGGGTTAGAGATGCTTTGGCTAGCTTAGGGTATAGTTTCCTAGAGGCTTCCCTTGCCTTTATCCCAGATAGCTACAGCTCCATTGAGGAAAACATGACTGCTAAAATGGAAAAACTTCTAGAACTGCTAGAAGATAATGACGATGTGCAGGAAGTATGGCACAACTGGCAGGACTAACTATTATAGCAAAGGAGAGTCTTATAATGCAGGGAATAATATTTGATTTAGATGGTACACTGGTAGATTCACTACCTTGTTGGAAACAGATGAATTACGCATTTTTCGAGAGATTTCAGATACCACCTTCTGAGGAGGTAATGCACAAGTTTAAATCTCTTAGCCTTGCTGACTCAGCTGGGCTGGTTAGGGAGTTATATGATATAGATCACAGTGAGGAAGATATCGTTAATATTTGGCTTGATATGGCACTGGATATGTACACCAATAGGGTTAAGCTTAAACCCTATGTGCTAGAGTATCTACAGCTACAAAAAAGTAACGGTGTAAAGTTTGGAGTAGCAACTGCCACATATACCAATCTTGCCAAGGCTTGTTTAGAGGCAAATGGTGTACTGGATTTATTTGAGTTTGTAATTGATGTAAATTTACATAACACCACCAAGCATGAGCCTACAATTTATAATATTGCACAGGATATGCTAGGGGTAGATATTAATAACTGTGTAGTCTTTGAAGACGCACCTTATGCTATACGCACAGCTAATAATGCTGGTTATAAGGTTATCTGTGTACAGGACAGCAGTTGGGGTGATGAACAGTCCACTATAACTGGCCATGTTGAAACCACTATACTAAGCTATGAGGAGCTTATGGTTTAGTAGTAACTAACTATTAGAATTACAGAAACATATACAATAATAACTACAAATGGAAGTAACACAACAATGAAAAAAATCAAATCAAAAATCAAATTATAGCTACTAGTATCCTTATGCTAGTGGCAATATTAACAGTTATATTTCATGGGATATCTGGCAACACCCTAGGACCACTGGGGTATATAGGACTATCATTTATTGGAATTGCTTTCACAGTTCACATAGATAACCTGTACCAGTATATAAAGCATAATATATATATATGGATAGTTAGGGCAAAACTCTATTACAACACAAAAAATCCACACCACTTAGGTATAAGTAGTGTGGATTTTAATTATTATTTAATAGATTTTAAGACAGCTTCCATTACCTCTCACTGCTGTCAAAGGCTGAAATAATATGGTTATAATCCTTTATTTCATAGGGATTATCCTTACAGGTAAATACCTCAAAGACATCAAATCGCCAGTAGTATTCCTCATCTAGCTCCTCCATGTATTTCTGGGCTGTAGCTATGATTTTTTGTTGTTTTTTATAGTTTACTGCTTCCTCTGGGGAAACTAATGAGCCTTCCCTTCTGGTTTTGACCTCCACAAAGGCAATCTCATCATTATCAAGTGCTATAATATCTATTTCGCCTAATCTAGTGTTGTAGTTTTTTGTAAGTATTTTGTAACCTAATTCCTGTAATTTACCTAGGGCAAATTCTTCTCCTAGTTTACCTACTAGCTTTTTATCAACCATTACAAATCGCCACTTTCTAGTAGTTTTTCTCGTTTTTCCTCTAGATTTTTTAGAAAGGATTTACGATGAAAATCTGCTACACCATGCTTTAAGATAGCAATATAATGAGCCTTAGTACCATAGCCTTTATGCTTAGCTAGGCCGTACTGAGGGTACTCTTTGTCTAGCTCTGCCATATTCCTATCCCTAGCTACCTTAGCAAGTATAGAGGCTGCACCTATAGAGGCAGACAGACCATCACCTTTAATAATATACTGACCCTCTACAGACATATCCACAGGGGTAAAGTTACCATCAATGATTGCGTAATCCGCCTTAACACTAAGATCGTTTATGGCTTTATTCATGGCTTTCATTGTTGCCTGTCTAATATTAATGCTGTCTATTTCATCGGCTTCACACCATGCAATGGAATATGCTTTGGCTTTCTCTATAATCTCACTGTATAAAGCCTCTCGCTTTTTTTCAGTAAGTTTTTTGGAATCCTCTAAACCTTCTATAGGATTATCCCTATCTAAGATAACTGCAGCTGCGTAAACTCGACCAGCTAAAGGGCCTCTACCAGCCTCGTCAACTCCACAGATATTAATATAACCTTTAGCCTTTAGAGTATCTTCATATAGATATTTAGACTGGGTATTATCTTCACTCATAAATAATCTAACCTCCTAAACTATCATTATATTAGTCTACTTCTTTTTCTTTGCTGCTCTTTTTGCTTTTTTGGCTTTTTTCTCGGTTAGTACCACCTCTGGGCTCTGATAATCTGGGGACTCTAGGGTAATCTTGCCTAGTTTACCACCTCTGTACTCGTCTACCACCATAATAGAGGCACGCTGGGTGTTAATATGTCCACCAGCCATAAGCATACCACGCTTTTTAGCAATGGCACATAGGAAGTCATAGTTATCTAGCTCTGCAATTTCTTCTTCCTCTAGGACATATCTCTCACAGATAGTTTTAACATATCTAACTCTTAGTACCTCTAGCAGTCTAACAGATAGATGTTCAATATCAATAACATCGTCCTTAACTGCCCCTGTAAAGGCTAGGTGCTCCCCTACTGTTGGGTCTTCAAATTTAGGCCATAGTACCCCTGGCATATCCAGTAGTTCTACTCCACTATCAATCTTAACCCACTGCTTACCTCTAGTTACCCCTGGTCTGTCCTCTACCTTAGCACGACGAGAACCAGCTAGACGGTTAATAAGTGAAGATTTACCTACATTAGGCACCCCAACTATCATCATACGCAGTGGCATATTTACCATTCCTTTTGCTGCTTTTCTCTCTATCTTTTCCTTAAGGATTTCTTTTACCATAGGAACAATTTTATTTAGCCCCTTGCCTGATTTACAGTCGGTTGCTACTGTCTGTATTCCCTGTGCTTCAAAATGCTCTATCCATTTTTTCGTCATGTCGGCGTCGGCTTCATCACATTTATTTAGGATAATCATTCGTGGTTTTTCCCCAATTAGCTTATCTATCTCAGGATTTCTTGAGCTAAATGGTATACGAGCATCTAATAGCTCTACCACTATATCCACCAGTTTAAGGTGGGCTTCCATTAGTCGCCTGGTTTTGGTCATATGACCGGGGAACCATTGGACTGCTACTTTATCTATCATATTATAGTCTTTCCTTTCGCTAAAGCAATATGCTTTGTCCTGTATAATCTATTAATTATATCACAATTTTTATTTTTATTCAAATTATTTATATGCTGTGGTATAATTACTACAAACTTTACCAATATGTCATTTTTACCATTTTAGCAACTTGATACACTATTTTTTTATTGACAATTTACAAAAAAGTGCTATTATTTTAATATAGGATAGTGTTTAATAAGAAAAGGAGGGGTTTTTATGTTAGCTTTATCTAGTTTTTTTGATATCCCTGTAGTTAATCCAGAAACCTATGAGTTTAATCATCTAGTGTACTATCTGATGATTGGTACTGTAATAATCTCTATTATACTTTTTATTATAATGGTAACCATTATCTTTAAATCAAAGAGTAGGGCTAATCTACAAAGTTCTTTATTTGTAGTATCCATAGCTATAGTGATAAAAATTCTCTATAATCTAACCCTATCTAATACAGCCATCTATGGTATGTTAGAGGATATATTTAGAATAGGCTTCTTATCTTTTGTATTTCTTATTTTCTATCTACATACACTTAAAAAAAGTAAAAGATAATATTCTGTTGGGGTGTATTCTCTCGCTGTTGCCGAGGGAATACACCCTATAAAAATACCAAAACAATTAATATAACTCTTTATCTATAATAAAGACAAAAATAAGGTTCTATTGCAAATATTGGGGTACCGTTCCTCGCCAAGGGCGAGGAACGGTACCCCAACAGAATTTCACCCTAACTACTGATAAAGACAAAAATAAAAGGACAGTTACCTGTCCTTTTAAAACTTGAACTATTTACGAGCTTCTTTAACCTTAGCAGCTTTACCTACACGGTCTCTTAGGTAGTACAGCTTAGCTCTGCGTACTCTACCCTTACGAACTAGCTCAACTTTTTCTACATTTGGGGAGTGGATTGGGAATACTCTCTCAACACCACAACCGTGAGCTAGACGACGAACTGTGAAAGTTTCAGCAACACCACCATGCTTCTTAGCAATGATTGTGCCTTCGAAAACCTGAATTCTTTCTCTTTCGCCTTCCTTGATTCTTACGTGTACCTTTACAACATCACCGATGTTTACGATAGGTGCTTCTGCTTTTAGGCAGCTTTCTGCCATATGTCTTAGTGCGTCCATTTTAGTTCCTCCTTAAAATATACAGACTTTCATAATCACTGTGATTAGAGGACTGCCTGCTTTGATGTAGGATGTTTCCATCCGTAGTCAAACCCCACCAAAACAGTTTGGTGGTCATAACATACTACAGTAGTATATCATAATAGTTTTGTTAATGCAAGAGTTTTTTTGCTTTTTTAGCAAAATTTCGTCAAATCTTCTGTTAATATTGCTGTTCGCTTAACTGCCCAGTGACTAAGCTGTAAATTACCACCAGTTGCCAGGGCGTTCATCATTAGACTTGGGTTAATATTTAGCTGTAATCCAGAGGCAAATCTTGCCTTCATGGATATTTCACCAGCTTCACAATTATAATCTTCTATAGTAAACTGTGGCTTAATATCTATCTGTGTCATGCCTTTTTTAGTCTTTTTATCCACTACTACCTCTGTTTGTGCCGTAAAGTCTGCCATAGCTTTTTCTAAGGTTTCCTTACTAGCATTGTCAAAATAGATGGTAATATCATAATCAGACCATTTGATTTTATCTGCTTTCATAGTTGGTGTAAATGCTGATACTGCCTCTAAACCCTCAGGCATCACATTATTGAATTTTGCCACAAACTCCTCTGGGGTAATCTCCCCTACTAGTTTAACATCCATATATTCACATAGACTTTCGTAACCTAGGGATAGTGGCAGCGCAAATGTTAGATACATATGAGGATTAAATCCTTCGGTGTACCAGATTGG
>CAYJEQ010000006.1:0-66872 GCA_964369235.1 uncultured Oscillospiraceae bacterium
ATCTTCAAAGGTGTTTTCATAGGCTTCTTTTTCTTCCTCAGATAATTCATCATAAGTAATGCCTTGCTGTAAAAATTTTAAAGTTGTTTCCACCGATAAAAAATCCACTAAATATCCGTCTTTTACAGCCTGTGCCAGCTCGTATCCATAGGTAGGGTTTCCGTTATTCAGCTCAAATATATCATAGGTATTTTTGTCGATTTCATCCTTTGGCGTAGCTGTTAAACCTACTAAAGGTGCATCAAAGTAGGTGAAAATATCACGATATTTATTATAGATAGAACGATGCGCCTCGTCGCAGACCACTAAATCAAAATGTCCTATAGTAAATAGCTTACCCTCATCATCTTTTGCGTTATCAATCACATTCATCATGGTTTGATAGGTGGAAAAAATACAGTTGGCACTATAATTTTCTTTATCTTCACATAAATTTGACACCGACAAATCAGGTAGCATATTTACAAAACTTCTCTTTGCCTGTGTTACAAGGGAGGTTCTATCTGCTAGAAACAGTATGTTTTTTGCAAAGCCTTTTTGCAGTAGTACATCACACAGCCCTATAACCGTTCTGGTTTTTCCACTACCTGTAGCCATAACAAGTAGTGCTTTTCTTCGATTTTTTTCATCAAAGGCATGACACACAGCTTTAATAGCACCTTCCTGATAGTATCTGCCTGCAATATCTTTGTTTATGTTAATGTTATTAAGGCTCATACGCCTTTTTCTAAGATTAAATAGCTTTTCCAAATCTCTTTTTGAATAAACACTTGCTACCTTTCTCTCAGGGTACTGTCCGTCATCAATAGAAAAATCAAACCCATTTGTAAGAAAAATAACTGGTCGTCTACCATACTGTTTTTCAAGGCAATCAGCATATAATTTGGCTTGCTGTCTACCTTTTGAAATATCTACACAGGTGCGTTTTGCCTCTACAACTGCAAGGGGAATATGTCTATCATCATATAGCACATAATCGCAAAATCCCTCTTCCTTGTTGTTTGGCATACCCTCAACACGAACCTCGTTTATCCAGTTATGATTTTCCAGCCAGTTAGCATCTTTTAGGGCTGTATCTATATAGATTTTTCGAGTTTGATACTCGGTTAAATCCAGTGGTTTTTGTACATAGGTTTTGGACTGTTCCTCTCTTCGTGCTGTAAGCTCTTCTTTTAGGGATTTGTTTTCCTCTAATAGCTTGTCTAAATCAATACCCTCTCCGTCGACTTTGTCACCACCTCTCCCAAAGTGAGAGGCAGGACTAGGCTCTCCCTCTGGGAGAGCTGTCACACAGTGACTGAGAGGGGTATACGCCTGTTCGGTATAATTACGACTATAACAACAAGCTACAAAATCCATAAATACAAAAAGATTTTCAAGACAAAGAGCAACTTCCTCAAACTTAACTTTTTTAGAGTTGTGGGTGGCATTATTGCCAACTATACGAATTAAATCCATTCGCTTTAGTATATGGCGACCTACTAAATCACGAAATTCCTCCGTAGACATAAGGCTATGTAGCCTATCATCATAGGGCATAGTAAGGCTACCGTCAACGGAGTAGATCCACTTAACAGCAAATTCCATAGCACGACGGCAGTTAATAGCCGAGCTTTCCATGTCTATATGTAGAAGTTTCTCGGCTGTGATGGCGACAGAAGAAAATGTGCTAAAATCTTTTTCTTTTGTTAGGAAATCGAAGTTGGACATAGTAAAGCTCCTTTATTTTCTCAATTTTCAATTATCGAAATACTCCTGTATAAAGCTGTTGTACAGTACTATGGTACACGTTTCATAGGAGGTGACTTCAATTGTTGGGTTTGTAAATAAGCTGTATTCGTTTTTGGTCCAAGGAATGGGAAGGTTGACATGGGGTTACATCTATTTTATTCATTATCTTTCTGAAATGGCTTAATCGCAAGGTGATAAAATAAACTATTAATTATACATGTAAGCAAGTACATTAGTCTAAGCACCAAATCATGATTTAGCTGCTGTGGTTTCATATTACTCCAATGAGCTAAATTATTTCTTAGATTAAATCCAATTTTATTTTCACCATCTGTGGTAAAAAAATATCTAAAATGTTTAAGTTGATATTCCCCAAAAATTTCTTTATAGAGATCATTACTATCAGATAGTAATTGACCCATAGTGATTTTTTCTATTGGGATATATTCAATTTCGCGTTTGAGCTGCTTATATACAATTCGCATTATTTTTTCTGAAAAAGCGCAAATAAATGTTGCTCCACCATAACAAAGTGAACTTTTCAGTAATTGATTATCTTTATCTGAACTCCAGAATATATTTTGAAGCATTTGAAATAGCAGTTCAAAATCATTTCGTAGCTCTTCGCTGTCATATTCACATTTTTCCATAATAGTATTGATATACAGACAATACCACTGAGCACTTTTGGCAAATAGTTGTTCATCTGTAATAAGGATATTCATATAAGCAGAACCTAATCCTAAATATGTCTTTATATACATCTGATGAGTAAATGTAAAGTAGTTATCTGTTTTAATATTTGTTGAAACACAGTCAACAACTCTTTTCTTATCACTTGGACCATTATTAAGTAATCCATTGGCACTCATATCTCCCTTTAATGAATGGGTTAAGGATAAAAGTTTTAATGTATCATCTTGATTTGAATTTAAAAGCTCTCTTATGTAGCTTATATCGATTGGTTCACCGAAAGTCTTCCCATGTTCATTTAGATATTCCCCTAAAAGATCATCAGCTTTTTGCTCATAGTTTAGAAAATCATTTGCTTTTGGATGTTTTAATTTTTTTAATAAATCTGAAATTTCTGTTATTTTTCTTTGAAGTTGCATTACATTTTCTACAGTTAATGAACTATATATTTTTTCTCCATAGTCTATTATTAAATCAATAATATGCACGATTGTGCTTGCGAGCTTTGATATATTTCTATCTTTTAATGAGCCTACAACATTATATACGATACTTGCTCTCATGTCCAAGTTTTCTTTTATTATATTGTCTGAGAATAAGACATTGTACAACTCTTCATCTTTTTCAATCTTCTTGTTCCATTTGTCATAATCATCAAACAATTTATATGAATGATAATTAATCAAAAAAAGCATCACATCGTTACTAATTCCATTTTGATATTCAATACAATAGTTATACGTTACATCAAATAAATCAACGTCATCATGTGTATCATTCACTAAATCTAGCAGCTCTGTGTAAATCAACTTTTGATAATTAGCATTAATGAATTTAATAATATCACCAGTTTTAATTATCTCTAATGATATTTTAGCACAGCCAATTATTTCACAAAGATATCCTTTATTATCTTCTGAAATAAGGTAATTAACTACTTCGCTAAATTTAATAATTTTGGACAGTGCATGATAATTAATATAGTCATCAGTAGTAATGATATCACATACACTATTATTTTTAATGATATCCATGACAACTTCTCTATTTTCAATCATATCTTTTATCTCATGATGAGTAGCAAAGTCATGTTCACCATAATATTTAAGCAAAAATGTTATACTATTTTCTTTTAGACTTGTGATAATATTAGACATTCTATTACCTCTCAATTACTGGAAATTACTCAATTTCCAGTTCTGCACCCATCCAGTATAATATTGACTATCCTCAATCCATGATATTTTGACCCATTTTTTATGTTTCTCAACCACTTGGACTACTTTTCCTAAAGTTAGTTTTCCTACAATGATTGATGAATTATCAGCAGATTTTCGCACATTGATTTCTGATTTGGAGACAAACATTAAATAGAAACCATTTAGTATATTTACATCCATGTTTTGCTCTATAGTATAGTAATTGTTTACCATGTTCACATAGTGATTTTCATTATATGTGATGTTATTTACTATAGTAGGTTGAGCTGTGATAGTCTGAAGTATATGAAAAAATAATGCAACAATAATTGGATATATATAATCCTTGAAAACATTTATTTGAGCTTGTGATAATTGAGTTGGTAGCTCTGCCTTTCCACTTGAAATTTGCTCTGCCATTATTTTAATTTCTTTTTCTATGCATTCATCTATTTCATTTTCTTTGCAATAAACTTCTACAAATTCCTTATCTAAAGGCGAAAATTTAAAATCCAATTCTAAAAGCAAATTACTTGTTTGAGTAAGCAAATCAATGTGCTTGGGTGCGATTGCTGAACTAATCAAACCACTAATGCCAGTTGTTAACCCAATTAAGTCGTCATTTCTGAACATATTCACTGAATCAATTAAATTGCCAATCCCAGTTGTTAACCCAATTAAGTCGTCATTTCTGAACATATTTACTGAATCAATTAAACTACTAATCCCAGCTGCACTCTCAACTATGTTGTAGTTTTGAAGCATATCGTCCATCATATTCGATTGCTTGAACATGTCAGCCATTCTATTTTCTGCTTTTAGCATATCATACATTATATTTGATTGTTTGAATATATCGTTTACCCTATCTGTACTTTGAAATATATTGTTATAATTATCTACATTCATTATGTTACACAGTTCCTCTCTACTCAAAATAGGTTGTATTAATTTTTCTGTTCAAAGAATGTGAGGGCTGGTATGGGATTTAGCTCCTCTCTTTTATTTCCATATCTATTGTTTCACATACATTATTGAAGTTTCTCTTTATTTCTAAATTGGTGAATCTTATTACCTTTAAATTGTATTTCGCTAAAATTAAAGTTCTTTCCTTATCATAGGCTAAACCTTCCTCGGTATAGTGTTGGTTTCCATCAATTTCTATAACAAGTTTTGCACTTGCGCAATAGAAATCAACTATATAAGATTCTATTATCCGTTGCTTATATATTTTAACAGGGTAAGAACGCAGAAAATCGTACCATAATTTTCTTTCGTAGGGTGTCATCTCTTTACGCAACTCTCTTGCGCGCTCAAGCATTTTGTTGTTTTTCTTTGGCTTTTCACTTATCATAAATAGCCTCCATTTTCACAGTTATGCCCTCTCAGTCAAACCCTCTCAGTCACACCCTCTCAGTCAAACCCTCTCAGTCACTGGCGTGACAGCTCTCCCAAAGGGAGAGCCTTTTTTATGCCTATATCAAAGGGAGAGCCATGTTTATAGCCTCTCCCTTTGGGAGAGGTGCCGTCCGCAGACGGCGGAGAGGGTCTACCCAAAATACTCCTGCATTCTCTCTTTATAGAGCACCTCTAACTGCTCCAGTCCTTTTTCCATATTATACCTTATTTTTTCGATTTTCTCAACATACTGGGCGAATTGGTTTTGTAGGTCAAGGGGTGGGATAAGAATTTTTATATCTTGCAATTCTTGTGCATTTATGTTTGCTTGTCCTACAATAGCTTTGCACATATCAAACAATGTTTCTTTTCCATACTTTGAATTTAATACAGCTGATAGATATAACGGAATAACTTTTTCGTTAACTCTAACTCTTATTATATATCCAGCTATAATCATTTCAGTATCTAAATTATATACACAAGTTTTGCCAACAAGCTCTTTACTATTGGTTCTATTAAAAAGGATGTCTCCGTTTCTAACAACACATTTTTCATATTCTTTATCATCTATATCAATATATTTCAAATTTGTTAGATCTAGATGTCCATCATATGTTATGTTATTCATTCTCAAATAAGGGTACTTGCCACCATCTACTGACGGTTTGCTTGTTCCATACTTAACTTCTTTGGCAATATCTCTAATAGTTCCTTTCTCCCACCCCATTTCATTGGTCACAGGATCGCCGAACATCTCCACAAACTTCGCTTTTGTCAAAAGGTCAAGTTTTTCTATTTGGCTTTTGCGCTTTTGGATTAAGGCTGTAATTTTATCCAGTTCATCAGCAATTTTTTGCTGTGTTTCCAGTGGTGGGAGGGGGAGTTGTGCGTCAGTTAAATTTCCTAATTTAATATATTTTATAACTCCACCTATTGATTGTGTTCTTAAAGTTTCTAAATAACTATCAAGAAAGTTATATAGATAAGGTACATATAAAATTTGCTTATTCTTGCTTTCGACTATATATGTTCTTTGGTAAGCATCAAATTTTCCATTATAATATTTCACATTCAAGTCACCATTGCCAGCAACTAAAACACATTCACAATCATAACTATAAGTATCAATTTTTAAAGGCTCTTTTGAACAAGTGAAAAAAGGGAACTGCCCGTATTCTGATGAAGCATTTGCATCAAGTTTACCAGTTTTGATATTTACATAGTCACCTAATATTACTTTACTCATAAATCCTCCTTAAAAAAACAATGTAACTGCTACAGAAACAAAAGCAGCTAACACAGCTAATAAACCAATTAGTGTGTTTATATCATGAATTGCATTAATTTCAATTGCTGCCATCCTAAACATTGTAGCAAATACTCCAGTTAGAATGAAAAGTCCACAAAAAGGTCTCATCAATGATAGAATGCCCATGAGCGTAGTTAAAAATGACAAATCAAAATAAGTCAAAAAACTAAATACTAATAAAAAAGTAAGAATATATAACCCCCATGATGTAAATTGAAAAAATATTCTAATCAATTCTCTTAGTACAAATTTAGTTCCATATAATTCTCGGCTATCATAATATTTTTGAGGTGACAATAAAAGTCTTCTTGTACATACTAATGTATTCCACAATTTTGTAGCTCCTGTTAACTCAGTATTATATCCCAGTTTTTTCTGAAATTCTTTGGTTTGCTCTTTTCTCTGGTTTTCTTCCTGTCGCCTTTTTATTTCCTCAATATAATGGTTTGCCTGTGCAAGTTTTTTATAGTCTATATCCAGTTTTATATTTGTGTCACATTCATTTATTCTACACTTTTTACAAATTTTCACCTTCTTACTCATAACTCACCTCAAGTTCTGAAATCCCCTTTAAAATCTCATCTTCAAGCGCCTTAATCTCTGCGATAATCTCACTTGTAGGTGGGTAGGTTTCGGCGACATAAACTGTCTTTTTATATTTATTAATAGATAAATCATAGCCGTTTTCTATAATCTCATCTTTTGGCACAAAGAAAGATTTCCCCGTCCTAGGCTCTCCCTCAGGGAGAGCTGTCACGGAGTGACTGAGAGGGTGCTCAGGCAGAGCTGTCGGCATAGCTGACTGAGAGGGTAAATTCCTCCACTTCTCTATAATATCCGGTATATCATTTTCAGCAACAGCATTTCTCTTATCATCAAGGGAAAATCCGTCGGCAGTCATATCATAAAACCAAACATTATCTGTTCCACCGTGGTTTGTTTTGGTGAAGATAAGTATCCCAGTGGACACCCCAGCATAGGGTTTAAACACACCACTTGGCATAGAAATCACAGCCTCAAGTCTATGGTTATCTACAATTTCCTGTCGTATATCCTTGTGAGCTTTTGAGGAGCCAAAAAGCACTCCATCAGGGACGATAACAGCACATCTACCACCAACTTTAAGCATACGAAGCATTAAGGCTAAGAATAAAAGCTCGGTTTTTTTAGTTTTACATACTTTAAGTAAATCGGCAGAAACGGTATCACTGTCAAGACTTCCCTTAAAAGGGGGATTAGCTAAAATAAGGCTGTATTTTTCCTTGTCGGGGTTTTGGTCAGAAAGGCTATCACGATACTCAATAAAAGGGTTGTCCACACCATGGGTCATCATATTCATAGCACCAATACGAAGCATAGTTCTATCCATATCAAAACCGTGGAACATATTATTCATATAGTGGTCTTTGTTATCCTTATTAAAGAAAACTTCTTCTTTTTTATTTTCCTTTAAATACTCACCACTTGCCACTAAAAATCCACTTGTACCACAAGCAGGGTCGCAAATTGTGTCAGTAGCCTTAGGATCCATAAGTTCCACCATCATTTTAATAATATGACGAGGTGTTCTAAACTGACCATTAAGCCCAGCGCTGGCAATTTTAGATAGAAGATACTCGTACACATCACCGTTAATGTCAGTGTCGTGCATTTTATCCATTTGAGCATAAATTTCATCAAGTTCGGAAACTATCTTTGATAAAAGCAGGGGAGTTGGGATTTTAAAAATGGCATCATCCATATATTTTGAATAGGTGCTGTCCTTTTCACCATGTAAATTCTTGATAAAAGGGAAAACTAATTCCCCCATAATAGAGTACATCTGCCCAGCTGGAAGA
The DNA here is from genome assembly GCA_964369235.1 of uncultured Oscillospiraceae bacterium. GTDB lineage: Bacteria > Bacillota > Clostridia > Oscillospirales > Ruminococcaceae > CAYJEQ01. The sequence goes on from CAYJEQ010000006.1 coordinate 8,172, forward strand.
TCGTGAAAAACCGACCATTTAAGCTGTTCACCGTCAATTTTTCTGCCACCGATTTCCACTTCCTCTGTAAAAATACTGGTGAAAGGCAGCCCAAGCATTGCGCTTTCTTTGGCTTTGATATTGTCAGTTTTATCAAGGTCGTGGATAAACATAAGGTATGTTATCTGCTCAATTACATCCAGTGGATTTACAAGACCACCTGCTGCGAATATATCCCAAAGTCCGTCTATTTTATTTTTAAGTTCACCTGTAATCATATTAATTCTCCATTCATTATTATTGCCTCTACCCTTGGGAGAGGTGGCGACGCAGTCGTCGGAGAGGGTTACTCAATCTCTCTATTCCAAGTGTATTTTGTATAACGACCACCACCTATTTTTATAATTCTTTCGGTTTTTACAAGGTCATTTAATGTTCTCTGTACTGTAGTATCGCTTATATCAGGGCATTTTTCTAAAATTTCTTTCTTTGTAATCTGCCCTAAAGTTTGTTTGATAACCTCTGCAATTCGCTCAGGTTTTGAATATCCTTTTGTAATCATCACATCAACACGAGTTTCAAAATCTCTATATGCTGCCACAATTACTCCTAACATATATCCCACAAAAGGTGCATAGTCATTTTTGTTTTCATGCCAGTTTTGCGAGCTTGCTTCAAGAGCTTCATAATAAGTTTCTTTACTCTGCTCGATGATTTTTTCTATACTGATATATTTACCGACAATGTAATTACAGCGGTATAAAAGCAGCAGGGTTATAAGTCTGCTCATTCTACCATTACCGTCATTAAAGGGATGTATACAAAGAAAATCCAGGACAAACATAGGGATGATTAGCAAGGGGTTTGCAGTGCCCTTTCCTATTATTTCATTGTAGGCTTTGCAGAGCTCACTGGTAGCCTCAGAAGTTTCCCAAGAAGGAACTGGCTGAAATCTAACTCGTTTTGTTCCGTCAGAAAGCTCTTCGGTAATAAGATTATCGGTGCTTTTATAGTTGCCACCAAACCCTAAACCACTATATTTATATAAATCTCGGTGTAGCTGTAGGATAATACTTGGGGTAATGGGGATAAAGTCGTGGTTTTCGTGGATTGTAGTAAGCACATCACGATAGCCTGCAATTTCCTGTTCATCTCTCGATCTTGGGGTAGTCTTATCCATTGCGATTAATTTTAACCGCTCATCAGAGGTGTAAATACCCTCGATTTTATTAGAAGCCTCAGTGCTTTGGACTTTGGCAATCTCTAAAAGGGTGGTAAGGGTTTCAGCTTTTTGTTCTATGAATAAGTTTTGTTGTCCCTTAAACTCGTGTATCTGTGTAAGCAAAGATACGATTTCTGGGGTGATTAGTTTCTCCCATTTGTTATCATAATTATAATTTCTCATTTTACGTTCACCTTTTCAATTTAGTCATTAGTGTATAAAATGACTAAATTAATTATAATATTGACCAAAAGAAAAGTCAAGGGATTATGGTGTGGGTATATGTAGGGGAGTGGGTATTTATTTGACTATAATCCTCCCTTGAAACCACACCTCCTTTATGATACCATTAATATACATAATTAACCATTTTATATATAGTCTAAAACAAATAAGGAGGCTGTCGCACTAAACCCTAAATAAAAAACAAAAAGGAGCACCCCAAAAAGGGTAGCTCGTTTTTGTTTTGTGCGGATATTTATTTCGACCCATCTTTTGAACCATAGGAGGATGGACTTAGTTAGTTTTACTTAGCATTGGATAGGACTTGGTAGGAAGTCTCATGTGAGTCAATGGATTTATTTTGGTTGGATTAGTGTTTTTTCGGTGGTTGTTGATTTCGGATTTTCTTTTCTCCTTAAGTTTTAATCAAAGAGTCACTGGTGATATATAAAGTGTAACAGGTGTAACGGAATAAACAAAGCCAGTATTTATCAGGATTTGTGGAGGTTTTTAGGTGTAACTTTTTACCTTAGGTCACACTTGCCACACTTTATATAAGCACTGGGCGTTATTTGCATAAAACTTTTCAGTTAGCTTACTTAATGGGGTTGTCTCAAAAAATCATTTGCAACAGCCTATATTTACACATCAAAATATTAAAACACAAAAAATGAAGTCCTAAAAGCAGTTTTGTATCAATAGCGTAAAAAAATAACAAGCTAACACCTCTTTTTAAAATGAAGTGTTAGCTTGTTGCTTTATGGGTATTGAGAGAAGCTTTTTGCAACAATTATGCAGAGGCGGACTGTTTGACTAGCTCACCGTCGCTAACGATAAGGGTGCCGCCGCGTGTTAATGTAAGATGAGCATATCCGTTTTTGTCAATAAAGTAGCTTGTATCGACTTTAACATATTTATTTGTCAACAAGTTATAGCTATAGAAGTGAAGATTTGTCGTGTCCATGCCTTCAAGGTTAAACTTTATAGCTACCGTTATTGGTGACGGGAATGCGTCTTTTTGACTGAATGTTGCAGTATCAATCAAGTTTGTAAAATATTTGCCAAAGAGCGTTTGAGTTAGTTGATTATCCGAGCAAAAATCCGTATTGTCGATCAATGTGCTCAGAGAGCTTGTCCACGTGGCAGCACTGAAAGGACGAATATACATTCTGCCAATCACACCGCCGGTTGTTGAACGACTGTCCAAATAAACGGTATAATCTGCGGGATCTTTGCCTGCCTCCATGAGAGCTTCGTTGATACGCTCAAATTGTGCGGGCGTTATCATGTCGATGTTGTTAAACGCTATGTTTGTGCTTCCGCTTGCTACTATGCTGTTAACAGTAGATGAGATAAGTGTATCGGTCAACTCTATTGCTATCGGTGCGATAGATTGGTTGTCATCATCATCGTCACCTTGGTCGTCATCATAGTCGTAATCATAGTCGTCATCATCATCGTAATCATAGTCATAATCATCGTCGTCAACATCGTAAGCCCAACGTGCATACAAATGAACCGAATCACCAAAATTAGGATCATTGTCTTCAATGGATTGATTAGAATCAAACGGTATGGTAAAGTCTTCATCAAGATACCAACCTATAAAGGGATACTTGGGGTCGATAGGAGTAGGTGTACTGATATCGAGATTGCGGTCGACCCTTTGGTTTTCAAAGGTTGCAATGCCCGATGATTCTAAAACATCTTCTATATTACCGTTAACTTCCAATGTAGTATCTGAGCTACCATTGTTTAAATGAAAAACAAGATTTGTAAACGATATAAAATCCAACACAGGGTCTATATCAGCTGTATTATTTTTCAGAGTCGGCAAGTTATTCCCGTCATGGAATTCCCAAATTAATTCATCCCATCCCGCAAAAGCCGTGTCTTGCCAGTCGGGCTCTGTCACATCAATGTCCTTACCGTCCTGAGAATTTGCATCGGCAGAAGTCCTTTCTGCATCAAAAATCAGCAGGTCTTTTCTGGCGTAGTTATTCACATAGGAAAAAGGCTCTTTATCATCATCTACATAATTTTCAGTGGCAACTCGGTTCATGTCATTCTCATCAATCAAATCCACCGAAGCTCCATATATTTCACTGCCGAGAGACACACTATTTTGTGTTGTGCCAAAATTGACACCGCCTGCAATACCGGAAGCAAAACTATGTATGTTCTCTTCTATAGTAAGCCCGTTATTGATGATAACTAAACCGGCATTATAAACACTACTAATAGTCGTACTACCAGCATAGGCATCATGAGGATGTGTATTGAGAGAACTGGCTCGACCCATAGTGCCGACAATGCCGCCTACCATACTATATCCGCCTTCAATTGTGCCGGTATTATAGGAATTATTTACAACGCTGAACTCTGCTGCCATAAGCCCCACTATCCCGCCTGTCATTTCATCACCACTTACATCACCCGCATTAACGCATTCTGTTAGAGTAGGGGAGATAATTATACCTGCAATACCTCCAACAGATTCTTTACCGATAATTGTGGCAGAATTAGAACACTTTTCTATGGTTCCGTGACTAGCATACCCCGCAATTCCTCCCACGTTATTGGTTCCTGTTATAGTAGAGTTGCTATCAGTATGGCAGTGTGATAATGTAACATCACTAACAGTATAACCTACAATACCGCCGACAGTTATACCGGTAACATCTGTATCTTCTAAGTAGCAATTCTCTATTTTACCGGACTGAAAATAACCAACTATTCCACCGACATTTAAGTCCTCTGACTCATTTGCCTTAATATCAGAATTCATAACAGTACAGTTTTCAACACCACCACCTTGTGCATGACCTACAATAGCTCCGGTGCCATTTTTATACTCTGAATATCCAGAACCATTATTGATAACAGTAGCATTATCAATTGTTAAGTTTTTAATAGTGGCACCATCTGTCGCCGAAAAAAAGCCTACATATGGAGCGTTTTCGTTTATCGAGAAATTCTTTATTGTGTGATTGCCCCCATCAAAGGTGCCTCTAAAAATTGGACTTGAACTGCTACTGCCATTGCCATCGCCTATGGGGGTCCATTCTGCCCCTTCTAAGTCAATGTCACTTTCTAACACTACAACCTTACCCGAATAGTTCGTGCCCGCAGAAACACTATCGGCAAACTCTTTGAGTTCATCTACATTTGCAATGACTAAATCTGGCACTGCAGCAAAGGTGGTAGTGGCAAGTAGTGGAACCAACAGTGCAACCCAAAATACTCTTACTAATTTTTTTGCAATTTTTAACATAAAAAATGTCCTCCTCTTTATTTTCGATATAATCAATCGTATATTAATTATATAGCGATAACTATGTGAAGTCAATAAAATATTTTGTCAAATTTTACCTTATTACTTGTGACAATGCTACATACTAAGACACTATCATATAGATGGTATCCTCATAAAATTCAACATGACTTGGAGAGAATGAATCATAGTCTTTGTATACACGCTCGACTTCTTCGACTACTTCAAATTTTCGCTGGCAGTAGAAGTTCATGGTATGCTCTATGCTCCAAATCGGAGCTAATTTTTTCTCTGTAAGAGAGCCCATGTGTCGAATTTCTGGCCAGAGTGGTTCAGGGTATATATCATATGAATAATAGAACTTTGTAACAGTAATACCACTTTCTTCTTCGTATTCTTCTAACATATTAGCTATGGTCATCCCCATATTATGCTCTACCTTATTAGAAGCTATATGCTCGCTTATATTTCGCATATAATATATGGAATTGAGCATAAAAGAAGCTATTATCATACCAAATACAGCTTTTTTAAGCCAGTCTTTTTGGCTTACCATTACCTGTGCATACATAATGGTAAGAGATGCTCCCCAAACCATGGCGATAGGGCTATTAATACGCAGTGCCCCACCGGAAGTCACCACAAACATTACGGTGGTGCACATTACAAAAATAAATACAATAAAAAGTATATATTGTAATTTTATGCGTTTTTTAGATTTCGTTAAAAACAATATTGTCATTGTCGCTAAAAAAGCCAATAGATTAACATGTTCCGGCAACATATACATATAATATTGCCACATATATATAATATCGACTACAATAATTGATAATGTATATAGTAAATTTTCATTTGACCAAGATCTTCCAATAGCTTCGGGCGTTATGGTTTGGCAGTACAAAACTATTGCATATGTAATCAATATAACAACAATTGTTATCGCGGCAAGTATGGCGATGTCAGTAAAAGCTTTTTTATAGTGAAACTTCTCATCTTTTTTATGAAGAATTTGACGCAGTATAAATATTAAAAAGACCAAGGTCGGAAATATATTAAGCTGTCCTTGATAGCATATAGTTGCAAATAAAACAAGCCCAAAAACTTTGAGATAAACGTATTTACTGCCTTCTGTCCACACTTGTATGGATTTTATAAAACAAAAAAGTGCAAGACACATAATAGCAGACTCGGCAAAAAGTTGATACTCAATGGAAAATTGATGCATCACCAACAGAAAAGACAGCATAGTTATTATGTATATATGAAACTTCTTTTCCGGTTTTAACATAGCCAATAGCACTTGATTCATGGTGTGTACTGCAAGAGAGAGAAATATCACTGCAATGCAGTTTAATCCCACTACATATGTCTCAAAAGGTATACCGAGTACCCCTGCCATATAACATACAAAAGCAGTGATGAGTCTTCCGTCGCGCAAAAAATACATTTGAGCGTATTCTGTATAACCGCGATTAATCAAAACATAGGTGTCAGAGGCATAGTGCATCTGCAAAAAGCCTTGAGAGAGAAGAAGCGTTATGGCAAATATAACATAGTATCGTAGCATGTCTTCTGTTTGAAACTTGTTTTTGATATTATCAATCATCTATGTTACTCTCCTTTTTGATATATTTAGGTCTGCGTTTTGTTTCCATATATATTCTCGAAATATACTGTCCGATAATACCTACACTAAGAAGCTGTACTCCACCCAGAAACAATATGATACTCACCAAAGACGGGTATCCGGCAACTGGGTCACCGAAAACCAATGTCTTTACCACTACATATATCATCATAGCGATAGAGAGCCCACAAAACAAAAAGCCGCCCACCGATGAAACAAGAAGCGGCACTGTGGAAAAATCGGTAAGAGCATCGAAGGAATACTTCACTAACTGCCAAAAGCTCCATTTACTCTTACCAGCAGAGCGTTGCTTGTTTTCATAAGCAATCCAATATGTGTTAAACCCAACCCAAGAAAATATTCCTTTAGAAAACCGATTGTATTCGGCTACGCTGATAACGGCATCGACCATTTGTCGTGTCATCATACGAAAATCTCTTGCTCCGTCCACAAACTCGGTTTTGGAGATTGTTTTCATTATTTTATAAAACATCTTAGCGAACATACTGCGCATTACAGGTTCACCCTCACGAGTATAGCGGCAAGTAGCCACACAATCGTATTCACCTTGTTTTATTATATCTAACATTTGACCGAGCATAGAGGGCGGATCCTGCAAATCACAATCCATAACGGCGACATAGTCACCTACAGCGCTCTCTAAGCCTGCATACATAGCGCTTTCTTTACCGAAATTTCTTGAAAAAGATATGTATTTAACGGCCTTGTTTTTATCTGCAAGTAACTTTATTTTCACCAATGAATCGTCGGTAGAACCGTCATTAACAAAAATAATTTCATAATCCCTTGAAAACTCACTAAGATAACCGATGAGCGTTTTATATATTTCACACAGCACTTCCGACTCATTATAGCACGGAAGAATTACACTCAACATCATATTGTTACTCCTTAATATACAAAAATATTTTTACAAACAACATTAAACAAAAAACATCTGTACTCGTAAGATTTATTACTAAAAGCTATGTTATTTATAAATGCAACTAAAATTTAGACAATTTCTCCTATGTCAGTCAATTTGTTTTTTTAAAACATTAGCCCAGCACGCAATTATCCTACTAAAAAACGAAAAGACGTAACCAGTTTTTTCTTCGTTGCGTCTTTGGGTTAAATTCAGTTTTGTGGCTTGAACTTAAATAATAAATTATTCTTATCCCCAAACACCAAACAAGTAGCTCCACGATGAATAATAAAGCTGCAGTCTTCAGGAAGTTGCTGAAACCACTTTGCATCTAAGAGATTATGGGATAAAACAGTCCGTTCAGAAATACATTACAACAAAACCATATTTTTCCTGTGAAGTTCAGATTTCATTATACTATCTTTTTTGTTCTTCGTCAAACTGGTTTGTCTACATCTTTAGCTACTTCTCGCACTTTTTGCGTCGCTTTCACAGAAGTTTCGCCTACTTTCGTGCCCAAAGTCATTCATTATTAAATCTTTGTTTGAATATAGGGCTGTCACAAATAATTAGAAATCGTTTGTGACAGCCCATAAAATTTGTGCAAAAGAAAATCCTAGTTGAAAAAATTTAGTGTAGAACTGTGTGACTATCTTAGTAAATTCCCTTATATTTAGCCTACGCCATGACTCTGCTAAGGGAATACTACTTTAAAAAGGAATTATACAGTTTGTTTAAGACCTAAACATGATGCTAAACTGATTTAAAGCCGTATCCCGATTTCGACAACTTACGCTCCAATGTTCTTCAACATTATGAGCGAAATATGTAAAAAAATAGCACATATGCTTCCAATTAGCATCTGTGCTATTTCTCGTACTCAGTTTATCTCAACCCCCATGGTCAAAATGTTTCTTTACAGGTATCCGTATTTTGGGGTGCTCGTTTTTGTTTTTTATTTAGGGCTTAGTGCGACAGCCCCTTGTTTTATAGCTTATTAATCTCTGTGACTTTGGATAATACATTTACCTCTAATCCGCCCCTACCACACATAATCCATATATCCACACCAGAAGTCCAGTGGGGTTATGACCATAAACACATTGCTAAGCTGGTTTATTATAATTTTCGCTTAGTGGAGGTGGGGATACCCATTTGGTCGCGGTATTTTGCCACTGTTCTTCTAGATATATTTATTCCAGAAATCTGTAGTGCTTGTTTTATATCTTCATCTGAGAGAGGCTTGTGCTGATTTTCTGCTGCGATAAAGCCTTTAATTTTATCCTGAATATTATCCACCGATACATCATCACCTGCCATGGTTTTGTAACCAGTTGTAAAAAATGATTTAAGACTAATTGCCTTGTTACCTACAATAATGTATTTTTCACTGACAGCCCTACTTATGGTGGATATGCTTATCTCAAGTTCACTGGCAGCATCTGACATTTTTAGTGGCGCTAGTGGGGAGTTGCCTTTAATATATTCTTTCTGGGCCATTACTATATAGGTAATAATGCTATATAAAGTACTCTTTCTCTGGCTTATATGGTCATTTAAAAGATTTGCTTTTCTAATATGATCTTTTATATAATCCTCAGTGTGGCTATCAGTATCCCCTAACATCAAGCTATAATGAGTGTTTATACCAACGGATAGATAGGCAGAATCATTCATGTGAACAGTAAGATCCTCACCTTCCTGAATAACCCTTGCCTCTGGGATTATATGTATGGCTTTATCTCTAGTATTATATCCTCTAGAGGGTATGGGATTAAGGGATTTTATTATGTCAGAAACAGTTATAGCTTCTTTAAGAGAACAACCCATAGACTTAGACAAACTCTCCATATCGCCAGATGCCAAAAGTGGCAGATGATATTTTACCAGCTTAATAATATTGGCGCTAAAGTGCCTAGAATGGGTAAGTTGTAAAATAAGACATTCCTCCAGATTGCGAGCACCTACACCGGTAGGCTCTAAACTTTGAACAACATAAAGCGCCTGCATAATATCAAAAACATTTACATCTAAGTCTAAAGCAAGACTTTCTGGGTCAGTATCTAGGTAGCCTTTTTGATTTAGGTTATAAACAATGTATTTTGCAATAGCCATGTTATCCTTTGGCAAGGACAGTCCATCTAATTGCTGGAGCAAAATCTCAGTGAAGGTAACGCCACTTTCGCTGGTAATATGCTCGATGAAATTAGGACTGTTTTCCCCAAAACGCCCTCCACCATAATCATTTCCTGGTTTATCCTTAAAGGGGTTTGCTGCTCGTAAATCCTCAAGAGGCATTATTGTTATAGGTGACTGAGCATAGGTAGCCTTTAGATCTATTAGTGGATTTCTCTCTGCCTCTAATTTGATATGTTCAGTTAAATCTGTAGCACTCATGCGAAGAATTTGTAAAGATTGTTGCATAACAGCAGTCATAGTCAAATTTTGATTTATAGAAATAGTGTTTTTTACCTGCATTAAAAACCTCACCTTTCCCTTGTGATTTTATGTAGACCCTATAAGTAGTGGGTGGTAGACGATTTGCGCACTGAAATATATTATACCAAATAAACTTGTGTTTTCATAGATTGCCTTAGGCTGATTTGATTTTTTTGACTATTTAAATGGTTTTTGTAATGGTGATTTATCTATAATAACGGATTTTACAAAAAAATCCAAAAATTATATAGCTCTACTTTTAATAAATATTTTAATACCAAGGCAACAAAGGAAAAGGGCGTAAAACTTATATTAGCAGTTAATATAAAACAATAAAGCCTTCTGGTATATTTTAGTGATTTACAATAAAAAAGTAAAAAAGAAGGATATAATGCTAAATTTTGCAATAAATATATGGAAATTTACATGATATTATGCTATTATTAAGCAAGATTAAAAGTCAGAATACATAGGGGGTGCAGACTTGAATAAACTGATAATAGTAACATATAGCAAAGAAATAGGAGATACTTATCGCAGAGAGGTGGAAAATTTCTTTGGTGATGATCTTAAAATAGATAATATTACTTCAAGCTCAGATGATATTGCTAAGATTAAGGATTATGATTTAATACTACTTTCTGATTTTGATTTAATAAAAGTTTGCAAGGAATATGTACTAGACAGCGCTAAGATACTTAAGGTTATGAAAGACATACACCCAAACGGCATAAGAAATCTTGAGCAGGTGCCCTATAACTCTACTGCCTACATAGTAAATGTAGGACCTAAAACAGCACAGGAAAGCGTTAATCTAGTGTATAATCACGGTAGAACCGATCTAATACTATACCCATACTATCCCCAGTATAATGGGGAACTTAAAGAGGTGGATTTTGTCATAACACAGGGTGAGGAGGATTTCTGCCCTGATGTATCTGCTCCTATAATTAATATATATGACACTATAATAGATGTACAGCTTTACTGGGAGATTATACTGCACTTTAATCTACCTGAGAAAAAATACGCTGAAAAAATCGCTGCCTATAGCACTGCTAATAATTCAAGCGAGAGTTTTTCCCATGTGGTAAATAAAAATGTAGTGCAAAATAATATTATTAAAATGCTTTTTGAAAATCTTGATGAAGGTATTATTATGATAGACAATGATAATATAATTACCGATTGTTCCAATAGATCCCTTAACTGGTTGGGAAAAACCTATGAAGAGGTAATAAATAAAAATATACATAAGGTTATGGACATTGAGGGAAACTCTTTAAAATCAGGACAGGAGCGCATTATTACCATTAATAATCATGTTCTTATATATAATGTGCTAGAGGGATTAAAGGCTGTAAATAATGGCAGAAGAATTATTATATTAAAAGAGCTTGAAACCGTAAGACGAAAGATAAATAAACACAGTAAAGACGCCATTGAGCTAGGTAATATAACAAAGTATAATATTAAGGACATAGTTGGAGAAAGCAAGGTAATGAAAGACCTAAAGGAGCTATGTCTAAAAATGGCAATTAACGAGTCCTCAGTATTAATTCATGGTGAAAGTGGTACAGGTAAGGAGCTTTTTGCCCATGTGATACATTCTAACTCAATGAGAAAGGATAATCAGTTTGTAGCAATAAACTGTGCCTCAGTACCTGAAAATCTCTTGGAAAGTGAATTTTTTGGATATGAGGAGGGAGCTTTTACAGGGGCGAAAAAAGGTGGTAAAAAAGGGCTATTTGAAGTGGCAAATGGAGGAACATTATTTCTTGATGAAATAGCTGAGATACCACTTCATCTACAAAATAGACTTCTCCGTGTATTACAAGAGCGAGAGGTGTCTAGGGTAGGAGGCAATACAATAATCAAGGTAGATGTTAGGGTTGTAGCAGCTACTAATGTAGATCTAAAAAAACAGGTGGAAAAAGGTCTCTTTAGAAAAGATCTGTACTATAGACTATGTGTATTACCACTGATAATCCCTCCACTGAGAAAGCGTCAGCAAGATGTAATAGAGATATTTGAAAATCTATGTAAAAGGGCAGGGGCAAATATAGTCCTGTCACAGGAGGTTAGAGAGTTTTTTATAAGTTATGGGTGGGATGGCAATATTAGAGAGCTACGAAACTGCTTTGAATACCTTAACTTTTTAAACAAGCCTATAATAACCATGGAAGATTTACCACCTAATATGGCTGCTGGCTGGGTTGAGCAGGATTATACACCACAGATTTCTAATGAGGTAGCCACAGAGGATAAAATAGAACAATGTATAATGGAGATTATCTATGAAGAAAATCGAAAGAATAAAAAAATAGGTCGCAAGGGTATATCTGATAGGCTGCTTTTGAAGAATGTTTTTAAAAGTGAACAGGAAGTACGAAATATACTCCTTAAGTTAGCTGCTGAGGGTTATCTTATTATACATAAGGGTAGGGCTGGCAGTCAGATTACAAGTAAAGGCATAGAGCGTATTACATAAATATAATTTCAAAATAGGTCTGAGGTTAATGTTGTGGCAATTAATCTCTAGGCTTATTTTTTAATCTAAAATACATGGGCAATAAGTATTAATTGGTTTAAATGGTTGGATTAATTGTAATAATTGTATAAAGTGTAATATGTTAATGATGTAGTAACATATTTTTAATATGTGAATAATCATTAAATCAAATTATCACTTGTAGTAAATATCAACAAAAAAACACTAAATATTACCAAATTTAACAGATGGCACGCTATTTGCTACATAGATAGTGTGACAACTATCTTGCGTAAATGGGGTAAACTTATGAAAACACAGATTAAAAAGATAGGGCTAAATGCAGTGGTTTCTACTGCAAGAATGGAAGCCTCTAAAATAGCAATCAATATATTAAAGTCTGGGGGAAATGCTGTAGATGCAGCAGTGGCAGCTGGATTTGCCCTAGGAGTCTGCGAACCTAGCACATCGGGACTAGGTGGCGGTGGCTTCATGCTAATAAAAACAAAGGATAATGAAAATCCAGTAGTCATTGACTTTAGGGAATCAGCGCCTATTAATTCTAATGAAGATATATGGAACTATGATGAAAATGGCAAGGTAGTTAATAAGGAAAATCAAATCGGTGGTAAATCAGTGGCAACACCAGGAGAGGTGGCAGGTTTATTATACGCACTGGAAAACTATGGTACGATGTCCAGACAGGATGTAATATCACCAGCTATAGATTTATCTGAAAGTGGCTTTGTAGTTACTAAGATGATGGAGAAGCATTTTGCCGATTATAAGAAATACATGGATGATGATAAAGAAAGCTTAAAGGTTTATTTTAAGGATAACTGTATTGAGGAGGGCAAGGTTTGCAGAAATAAAGACCTAGCCACAACCCTTAAGAAAATAGCCCAGGAAGGCAGAGAAGCTTTTTACAGTGGAGAGATTGCCCAGAAGATAGTGCAGTGTGTAGAAAAAGATGGGGGTAGCCTTACACTAGAAGATTTAAGTGAATATGAGATTAAACTTCGTCAAGGGGTAAGGGGTAGCTACCGAGGATATGACATCTACACCATGGGACTGCCAAGCTCTGGTGGGGTTCACATAGTACAGATGTTAAATATTCTGGAAAACTTTGATATGTCATCACTTGAGATAAACAGCCCAGAATATCTACATATATTCTCCGAAGCCTTTAAAAAAGTATATACCGATAGAGCAAAATTCATGGCAGATGGTGATTTTTACAAAGTGCCACTGGCTGGACTTACTAACAAGGACTACGCTAAGGAAACTGCCCAGAGTATATCTATGGAAAAATCCCAACAGGTAAAGCTAGTAGATCCTTGGGACTATGAACATGCAGACACAACCCACTACTCAATAGGAGATAGTGAAGGGAATATGGTATCGGTAACAAAAACTATAAATCACTTCTGTGGGGCTTGTAGAATACCTAAGGAAACAGGGTTTTTGCTAAATGATACCATGGCAGACTTCTCAGTGGTAAAGGGTAATATAAATGCAGTAGAAAGTGGCAAAAAACCACTTAGCACAATGGCACCTACTATTATATGTAAGGATGGTAAGCCTTTTGCAATACTGGGCTCACCTGGTGGGGAGAGAATTATCTGTAATGTAGTTCAGGTTATATCCAAGCTAATTGACCACCAGCTTACAATGGATGAAGCAATATCATCACCGAGAATTACCGAGAATGTTAAGGATAAGATAATATATGAAGGGCTAATCTCTGAAAAAACAGCAGAAAAACTTCGAGAGATGGGTCATGAAACAGAAAAGGTGCTAGACCTAGATGTAAAAATGGGTGGGGTACAGGGAGTTTTATATACAGAAGAAGGCATAGAAGGTGCCGCAGACCCAAGACGAGATGGAGTAGCCATAGCTTATTAGGGGGACTTTATGATAAGAGATACATTTATAGAGGTAAACTTAGATAATCTGCGATTTAATATGAAGAATTTAAGGGAAAGACTAGGGGATAAGGTGGCTATTGCAGCAGTTGTTAAAGCCGATGCCTACGGTCATGGCATTATTAGATGTGCCAAAACAATAATGGAATCAGGAGCTAACTGCCTAGCAGTTGCCACATTATCAGAAGCCTTACAGATACGCAAACATTATGAGGACTATCCAGTATTTGTAATGGGATACACAGCTGATGAGTATTTAGAACATGTGGTAAAAAATAATATAACACAGTGTATATTTACCCTAGAGCAGGCTGAAATACTAAATTGTCTAGGGGAAAAGTCAGGTAAAAAACCAAAGGTACATATTAAATACGACACAGGTTTTAATCGACTAGGCTTTAAGGACGCACTAGAAAGTATAGAGCTTATTAAAAAGATAGTAAGGTTAGAAGATATAGAGGTAGAGGGGATATTCTCCCATCTTGCACTGGCTGGAGATGAAGAAAATAGACGCCAGACCAAAGCCTTTTTAGATGTGGCAGAGCTTATTGAGCAAAGTGAGAATTTTACCTTTAAGTATAAGCATATATCCGACAGTATAGCTGCTATTGACTATCCTGAATTCTGCCTTGATATGGTGAGACCTGGAGCTCTTATATATGGAATGAAATCCTTTAGAACTAATGATATAGAGCTAAAACAGGTTGTGACCTTTAAAACAAAAATATCCCACATTAAAACCATAGATAATAATGAAGGTGTAAGTTATAACTATAAATTCAAAGCTAATAGAGATACAAAACTTGCTACAATACAGGTGGGATATGCCGATGGATTTCCACGAGATATGTTTCAGGTAGGTGAGGTTACTATTCATGGTAAACGAGCTAAGGTTGTAGGAGTAATATGTATGGATCAGTGTATGGTAGATGTGACTGATATACCTGAGGCACAGGTAGGGGATCAGGTAATAATCTACGGTGATGAAAGCCAGAATGCTGTAACTATAGCAGCAGCAGCAGCAAAGGTAGGCAGTAATAAAAATGAAATACTCTGTAGATTTACAGTTAGAACTCCTAAGGTCTATATAGAAAATGGACAGGTTGTAGGTATTTCTAATTACATATTAGATTAATGGAGAGCAGTTTTCTCCTTAGGAAATTCCCATAATAGAAAACATGGTACATATATAACCAGTTTATATGGTTGTTTTGTGGCAGTTTAAGAAAGGCATGGTCATAAATATGAAGATAAAAGAAATTATTTCTGAAATTCTACCTGAAGTAATAGAAACTAGACGAACTCTGCACCAAAACCCAGAGCTTAGCACCAAGGAATTTGAAACAGGGAAAACCATCTGTAAATTCCTAGATGACAACGGCATTGAGTATGAAAGTGGAGTGGCAGATACAGGGATAGTGGCAATTATAAGAGGGAAAAAAGGCGATAAAACTGTAGGCATTAGAGCCGATATAGACGCCCTACCTGTAACCGAGGAAAATGATTTAGCTTTCTGCTCGGTGAATAAAGGTGTAATGCACGCCTGTGGCCATGATGCACACACAGCAATAATGATGGGTGCAGCTAAGGCTATAAAGAAAATGGAAGACGAGCTTTGTGGCAATGTAAAATTCTTCTTCCAGCCTGCTGAGGAGCAAACAGGTGGAGCAGACAGAATGATAAAAGCAGGTTGCCTAGAAAATCCGAAGGTAGCCCATGCAATCGGACTTCATGTTATGCCCAATGTGCCAACAGGGAAGATTGAGCTAAGAAGACGACAGCTAAACGGAAATTCAGGTGGGGTAAAAATCATTGTAAAAGGCAGACAGGGACATGCAGCATACCCAGACACAGCTATTGACTCTATAGTGGTATCTGCCTATATAATCACAGCATTACAAACAATGGTAAGCAGAAACACCTCCCCTCTTACTTCGGTGGTACTGACTTTTGGTAAGATATTCGGTGGGGAAAAATCCAATATTATCCCCAAAGAAGTAACACTGTTAGGTACCCTTAGAACACTGGACACCAAGGCTAGAACAAAAGCCAAAGGAGAGATAAAGCGAATAGCTGAGAATGTAGCTATCTCCATGGGTGCTGAGGCAGAGGTAATATTTAATGACGGGTATGTGGCGCTAATTAATGATGATAAGGTAATGGACATAGTAGAAGAAACTGCAATAGAGATAGTGGGTAAAGAAAATATTGTCTATAAAGAGTTTCCTAGTATGGGTGGAGAGGACTTCTCCTATTTCACCGATGCAATACCTTCGGCGTTTTTCCATCTAGGCTCAGGCAATGAAGAAAAAGGCACCACAGTGCCCCTGCACAGTGATAAATTCCTATTGGACGAAGACTGTATAGCAATCGGCATTGAGATGGAGGTCAAAACCGTAGTAAAGCTTCTAGAGAGGGATATTTACTAAATGGAGGTAATGAGATGGACAGCTTAAATAGTCGTGTTGCCAAAGGTGATAAATGTATGGTGGCAACAGCCCACCCAGAAGCTACAAAAATCGGTATAGAAATATTAAAACTAGGTGGTAACGCCTTTGACGCAGCAGTAGGGGTAGGATTTGCACTATCGGTATGTGAGCCCCATTGTTCAAGTTTAGGTGGTGGTGGCTTTATGACTGCACATAACGCCCAGCTAGACAAGAATATATTTGTGGATTTCAGAGAGGTTGCTCCACTAAAGGCAGAGCCATCTATGTGGCAACTAGATGAAAAAGGACAGGTTATTAACAATGGAAAATCAGAAGGTGGAAAATCTATCTGTGTACCAGGTGAGGTAGCTGGGCTTTGTTACATACAGCATACCTACGGAAAGCTATCCTTAAAAGAAGTTATGGCACCGGCAATAGCCCTGGCAAATAACGGCTTTGAAATAGCTCCTTCTTTTAAGAAAGAGCTTGATGATAATAGAGAAAAATTCCTGCGTTTTAAAGAGGAGGGAAACCCTTATCTAGTGGATTACGCCACAGGGGATACCTTTAAAAATCCACATCTAGGCAATGTGCTATCCCAGATAGCAGAAAAAGGCGAAAAGGCTTTTTACAGTGGGGAGATAGCAGAAAGTATTATTAACAGTGTTAATAAGTTTGGTGGGGAGTTTACCTTAGAGGATTTTAACCAGTATAAGGTAGCCGAGATAGAACCACTAAAAGGTGATTACCGAGGCTATGACATACTTACTTCACCTCCGCCAAGTTCTGGTGGTACCCATGTGTTACAGATATTAAATCTCCTTGAAACCAAAGATTTAAGCCAGATAAAATACCATAGCACCCAGCATTTACATCTGCTTTCAGAGGTTTTTAAGATGACATTTGCCGATAGGGCAGAGTATATGGGGGACCCTAGTTTTTCAAAACTTCCCCTAGAGGGCATTACATCTAAGGCATACGCAAAACAGCGTATAGAGGAATATGAATACGGTAAGGTTAGCAGTGCTGTAACAGGGGATCCTTTCCAGTTTGAGCCAACTAATACAACCCATTATTCCATAGCCGATGAATATGGCAATATTATCTCACTAACCAAGACTATCAGTGCATTTTTTGGCTCAGGGGTAGTACCTCCAAACACAGGAGTTGTGCTAAACTGCCAGATGCGTTGTTTCTCAGTGGGAGAAGGTAAAAAGAATAGTGTGGCTGGATATAAGAAGCCACTAAGCTCTATGAGCCCCACCATTATGCTAAAAGACGGCAAACCCTTTGCTGTAGTAGGCACCCCTGGTGGCAATAGAATTATAACTACCGTTGCACAGATTATATCTAATCTAGTTGACTACAATATGGGGATTAAAGAGGCAATAGAAGCTCCAAGATGCTATAATGATATCCCTAATGTATTTAGCTATGAAGACAGAATTGATCGGTCACAGGTAGAAAAACTGTCTGAATTTGGACAGAAGATTAGAAAAACTGCAAGTTTCGATAGATTTTTCGGAGGTGTGCAGGGAATTTTGTATGAAGGTGACCATTGTATGGTTGGTTGCGCAGACCCAAGGCGACTAGGCACTGCAATGACACTTTGTAAATAGTAAAAATAAAAGGAGTTAATTAGAATGAAAAAGATTTTATCAATTTTATTAGCAGCAGTTATGACACTTTCCTTTACTGCATGTACCAGTAGCAGCTCTGAGCCAACTGGTGAAACAGAAACAGCTACAGGCGAAAGAGTTGTAAAAGACACCCTTGCAGTTGTACTATCTAGCGAACCAACAAACCTAAATCCACAGGTTATTAACATGCTAAACTCATACATAATTGAGTTTCTAATCTATGACACACTTCTTGAAAAAGATGCAGAGGGAAATATTATCCCTAATCTTGCTACCGAGTGGGAAGTTGTCGACGATACACATATTCGTTTTAAACTTCGTGATGATGTAACCTTCTCCAACGGAACACCTTTTACTGCAGAGGATGTTAGATACACTATTGAGCGTGCTGCAACCTATGCAACAACAACATCTACATTTGCATATTTTGACCATGAAAACACAGTTGTAGAAGATGACCACACAATTGTTATCGCACTTAAAGAGCCATTCTCTGGTATCTACAACTTCCTAACTCACGCATACAGCAGTATTGTGTCCAAAGAATATATCGAATCTGTTGGTGATGATGTTGCAGGCCTAGAGCCAGTTGGTACTGGTGCATATACACTAGATGAGTGGGTAACAGGTTCTACAATTACTCTAAAGAGAAATGATAACTACTGGGGCGAGCTAGGTGCTTCTGAATACATCCAGTTTAAAATCATCACAGAAATCGCAAGCCGTGCTATCGAGCTTGAAACAGGTGCAGCTGATATAGCTTTAGACCTAGCAACAAATGATGCTAAGAGAATTTCTGAAACAGAAGGCTTAGTTTTAGAAACAGGTCCTTCCTACAAAACAGCATTTATTGGACTAAACCAGAGTAAAGAAGAGATGCTTGATCCAAGAATTCGTGAAGCTATGGCTATCTCCCTTGACTACGAAGGAATTGCATATGCAGTTTACGGTGATTACGGTACCCTTGCACTGAGCATTATGGCTTCCCCTATTATTGGACATGTTGATGTTAAGGACTACACATATGATGTAGAAAGAGCAAAACAGCTACTAGCAGAAGCTGGCTACCCAGATGGTATTACCTTAACAGGTCGTTGCCAGCAGAACTCTGACTTTAAAAAGACAGCAGAAATCGTACAGAATATGTGGAAAGAAGCCGGAATTAATGTTGACATTCAGGTTCTTGACAAAGCTACATACTCCGAAGCAGGTAAGACTGATGGTGGTACCCATGTAACAGTAACAGCACAGACAGCAACAACAGGGGATCCATTCCAGGCTGTAGGCTCACTATTCTCCACAGCTTCCAGAATTGGTATTGTTAACTCTGTAGATGAAAATCTTGACGGTCTACTGAATAAAGCTGCAGGACTATATGAAGATGAAGCAAGAAACGCAGCTTATGCCGAAGTTCAGGATTATATCGTAAACAACTACATTGCACTTCCAATAGCTTACACAAGCATACTAACAGGTACTAGTGACAATGTTGAGAACTTTGTAATCAGCCCAGCAAATACACCAAACCTATCTCAGGTTTACGCTTACGAAGATTAATAACAGGGATGCTTAAAATGGGGCTGTACATATTGACAGCCCCATTAAATCAACAAGCAGAAAGGAAATGTATATGCTAAAATACGCACTAAAGCGTCTTGTAATGCTTATACCAGTTCTTCTTGGAGTAACGCTTATAATATTTACGCTTTTATACTTTACACCGGGTAATCCAGCAGAAATGCTACTGCCAGACGACGCAACGGAAGAGCAGATAGCAATGAAGGAAGAGGAACTAGGACTAAATGACCCCTTCTTTGTTAGATATGGTAACTATCTATTTAACCTAGTGACAAAAGGTGATTTTGGAACATCTTATACAACAGGAAGACCTGTTTTAGAAGAGATACTAATTAGATTCCCAAGAACCATGCAGCTAGCAACAGCCAGTATTGTTATTGCAGTCACTATAGGGATATTTGCAGGGATAATCTCAGCAACTAGACAGAATTCCGTTTTGGATAAGGTGGCTGTAGGTATATCCATGGTAGGGGTATCCATGCCTAATTTCTGGCAAGGGTTGCTACTTATACTACTATTTGCAGTACATTGGCGAATGTTGCCAGCCTCTGGGCTAGGTGGCTTTGAATACTGGATATTACCAGCTCTGACCATCGGTACATCCTCAGCTGCAAATATTATGAGAATGACCCGTTCAACCATGCTAGAGGTTATCAGACAGGACTATATCAGAACAGCCCGTTCAAAAGGCCAAACTGAAAGAGTAATTAAATACAAACACGCACTTAGAAATGCCCTTATTCCAATTGTTACAGTTATAGGTAACTCCTTTGGCTCCATGCTATGTGGTGCAGTTGTAACAGAGCAGGTATTCTCTATTCCAGGTATTGGTAAACTTCTTGTAGATGCTATTAGTGTAAGAAACTTCCCAATGGTACAGGGATGTGTGCTTTATCTAGCCTTTATCCACGCTATTGTAAATCTAGCTGTAGATATGCTATATGCGTTTATTGATCCGAGAATTAAGTCCCAATATGGTGGTAGCCATAAGAGAAAAGTCGAGAAAATGAAGAGAGCATTAGCAAAGGAGGCAGCTTAATATGACCACAACTAAAAGAAAGAATAGCATGTGGGGCGATGTAATTAAGCGCCTTAGTAAAAATAAAATGGCAATGTTTGGATTATTTCTACTTATGGTGGTAATAATTGGTGCGGCAATGGCTGGAGTAGTATCCCCAGAGGGATATGATGTACAGGTACTGCGAGATGCAAACCAACCACCAAGTGCCGAGCATATATTTGGTACGGATTCCTTTGGTAGAGATATATTTGCAAGAATCCTCTACGGTGCAAGAATCTCCCTACTAGTAGGGGTATCAGCAGTAATAGTGTCGGTTACTATAGGAACTATAATTGGTGCTTCTGCTGCCTATTATGGGGATAGAGTAGATAATGTTTTAATGAGATTTATCGACATATGGATGTCTATACCTAATATCCTTCTAGCTATCTCAATTATGGCAGCACTAGGAGGCAATATTACAAATCTAATTATTGCTATAGCCATCGGTGCTATACCAGGACATGCTAGAATAGTAAGAGGTGCAGTGCTTACAGTAAAAAACCAAGAGTATATCGAGGCTGCAATCTCCAATGGGGCAAGCGATTTTAGAATTATTACAAGATACATACTTCCAAACTGTATGGCTCCAATTATAGTACAGGCTACAATGAGTATTGCAAGAGCCATACTATCAGCTTCCAGCCTTAGCTTCATCGGACTTGGTGTACAGCAGCCTGTACCTGAGTGGGGGGCAATGCTAAGTGCAGGTAGAGAATATATCCGTGACTACTGGTGGGTAATTACCTTCCCAGGACTTGCGATAATGATAACTATTTACGGAATAAACCTATTCGGTGATGGTCTGCGTGATGCACTTGACCCACGCCTAAAACAGTAAGGTGGTAAGTTTTGCAGCTTTCCAGTCCATGCTGTGAAGATGAATTTTTACAGTAATTAGCAAAACCCCCAAACTCAGAGAAAGGCAGGGTAATAAGTATGAAAGAAAAATTATTAGAGATAAAAGATCTAACAGTCCATTATGTTGTGGAAGATCAAACTGTGGAAGCAGTTAACGATGTATCACTTTTAATAAACAAAGGTGAAACACTGGGCTTAGTAGGGGAAACAGGTGCAGGCAAAACCACACTGGCACTGAGTATATTAAAACTTATACCAAATCCACCAGGAAAGATTATCAGTGGTCAGGTGCTTTTTGAAGGACAGGATGTAATGAAGTTTTCCGACAAGGCACTAAGAGAGATGCGTGGAGAGAAGATAAGCATGATTTTCCAGGATCCTATGACAAGCCTTAACCCCGTGCTTACAGTAGGTGATCAAATATGTGAGGTTATTAAACTTCATAATAAAGTATCAGCAGCAGAAGCTACCAAAAGAGCTGTAGATGCACTGGAGCAGGTAGGTATTCCTGGGGAGCGTTATGCAGAATACCCTCATCAGTTTTCTGGTGGGATGAAGCAGCGTGTGTTAATAGCTATTGCACTGGCATGTAAGCCAGAGCTACTCATAGCCGACGAGCCTACAACAGCCCTTGATGTAACTATTCAGTCTCAGGTGTTAAAGCTTATGATGGAACTTAAGGAAAAGCTAGGTACATCTATGCTACTAATTACCCATGACCTAGGTGTAGTAGCAGAAACCTGTGATAGAGTAGCTATTATATACGCAGGACAGATAGTAGAATCAGGCACAAGGGAGCATATATTTAGAAACCCTTCCCATCCATATACAGTAGGGTTATTTGGCTCAATACCAAGCCTTTCCCAGGATGTAGAAAGACTAAAGCCTATTAATGGTATGATGCCAGATCCAGCTAATCTGCCAGTGGGGTGTAATTTCTATGACAGATGTGAAGATAGAATGGATATTTGCAAAGAAAAGAAATGCAGAAGCTTTGAGATAAGAGAAGGTCATTTTGTAAAATGCTATAAATATATGGAGGTGAAGTAGTTTGAGCACCTTACTAGAAGTAAAAAATTTAAAGAAGTTTTTTAACACTCCAAAAGGTACACTTCATGCCGTTGACGGGGTAAGTTTTAAGCTGGAAAAAGGTCGTACACTAGGGGTAGTTGGAGAATCAGGATGTGGAAAAAGTACCCTAGGTAGAACTATTATTCATCTCTTAGAATCCACCGAGGGGAGTATACTATTTGAGGGAAAGGACATAACCAATCCTCCTAAAGATGAGCTAAAGGCACTTCGCAGAGAAATGCAGATGATATTTCAGGATCCATTCTCTTCCCTTAATCCGAGAATGACAGTGGAGCAGATTATTGCTGAGCCACTACTTATATACAAGGAATACGCTACCAAAGAAGAAACCTACAAGCGTGTTAAGGAGCTAATGGACACAGTTGGGATAGCCTCTCGTATTGCAAATAGCTATCCTCATGAGCTAGACGGTGGTAGAAGACAGAGAATTGGCGTAGCTAGAGCTCTTGCTCTTAACCCAAAGCTAATTGTGTGTGACGAGCCTGTATCGGCACTAGATGTATCTATTCAGGCACAGATACTAAATCTAATGCAGGATTTACAGAAGGAAATGGGATTAACATATATATTCATCACCCATGATATGTCGGTTGTTAAGCATATATCCGATGATATTTTGGTAATGTATATGGGTACACCTGTAGAGTTTTCCGAAAGTAAGGAGCTGTTTGCTAAGCAGTATCATCCTTATACAAAGGCACTGCTATCGGCTGTACCTGTACCATCTATTGACTATGTGAAGCAACAAGAAATGCTTACGGGTGAGATTACCTCTCCAATTAACCCTCCTGTAGGTTGTCGTTTTGCTGCTAGATGCCCTAAGAAACAGGATATTTGCACCACCGAGGTTTATAACCTTCAGGAGCTTACCCATAATCACTTTGTTTCCTGTGCTCTTGCAAAGGAGCTTAATGGACAGTATTTAGGGTAGTATAAGTAAACAGTAAAATAACTAGCTGAAATTTTATTGGCCAGGGAATACATCCCAACAATTAATACAGAACCAAAAAACCCAACATAACGCTTGCATCAAGGTGTTATGTTGGTTTTTTTATAGTTTACTAAGCTCTGTGATTTTGGATAGTTTCTTTACCTCTAATCCATCCCTACCCCCACATAATCCATTCCTATACACACCAGAAGTGCAGTGGGGTTATGCACATAAACACATTGCTAAGGCTTATCTATTTTCAAAACTATTCATAATGCTATAAGGCTCTATTATAGCCCCTTATTCCTCTAGGGATAACACTAACATAAAGGTCATAGCCAGTAGGTCAGCAGAGCCACCAGGTGATATGTTAAGCTGTACATATTCCCTATTTATCTTTTCCATGACAGTAAGTATATCCTCGCCACTTTCCAAAACTTCCTTTGCCTGCTTTTGAACAGTTTTTAAAGTTTCTAGGCTACTGCGTTTTATTATATTGGTGTCCTCTACAGCAGATATTAAAGCTGCTAGGGTAATAACTCCAGCATCATTATAGCTTTTGCCCTCTTTTAGTAGTTTTTTCATTAGAGGGTATGATATGTTTCTTACATCTTCATAGCCACCTGCTGCCTGTCCTCGGATACCTTTAAGTTTACTGGTTTTAAATAACTGTTCACCAAAGCTTTTGGGATTGGTTATATTATCAAAATCCTCTATGGACAGAGAAGCCATCTCAGCTGCTATGTTTAAACCATTGTCTAAGCTGTTTTCCAGCTGATTACAGTGGATATATCCTAAGGCAGCAGATAAAATCCCCAGAGAGAATATAGCCCCCTTGTGGGTGTTTACCCCATTAGTTGCCTTATACATCTCATCTTCTGCCACCATGCCAAGGTAACGGAGTTGCTGGAAAATTTCCTGAGGGGTACAGTCACCCACAGTCACAGCTTTTCTAGCACATTTTTCGAAATAATCATAAAGAACCACCGAACTATCTATAAATGTAAAAAAGTCCATGTCCCTATGGGAGCCATTATTGAGCATATCCACAAGTCCCGGTTTAGGGCTTACAGATACTTCATATAAAAGTGCTTTGGTGGCATTTTGGGCAATGGTTTTAATATACTTATTATTATAGTAGTCACAGATTAGCCCTATGGTATACTCCTGTAGATCCTCTAGGCTATGGGCTCTATCTCTAGCACAACCAGCCCCAGGACGCTTACAGATGAGGCAGCTTCGCTCAGGGGCATCTACATCGCTGCGAGATACTTTTAGTCCGTTGGACTGGAGAATATCTATATCAAAAAGCCTGCCTATAGGTAAGCTTTCCTCTACCTTTAAGGTGGTTTTCTTGATTTTTATAGGATTATCATCTACTAGAATATACCCCTCACAACCAGTTTTGCTGTAGTGGGTTTCTTTATCCACCACCTTAATGCCACTAAGCTTTAGAGTATTTAAGGTAAGGTCAACACACTCGGCAAAAGCCCTTTCTATTAGTGGGGAGGTTTTAAACTGGCCTGCAATATTCATGGTAATACAGATTAAACTCTCACACTGCTGTAATAGCTGATTTTGTTTGTTTACTCGGTTTTCTCTAGTTTCTAGCATCTCCAGTAAAGATACTTCCATATCTTTATCCCTAAGTAATTTTAGTTGTATCTGCTTATTTATTGTAATCATCACCTTTTTATTTTACTTCGTTCTTAAAGTTTATTATAGCATAAATTTGAAAAATTTTGCTATAATCAGCCATAAAGGCATGAAGCGTAAGCGGATATGCCTAGGCATACAACCTAAAGCATGGCTTTAGGATATAATAAACTTCTATAAATATAATCATAGTCAGTGTTTAATTGTGTTTATTATAGCATGAATTTATAAATATACAAAACCATCTAGTAGAATAATCTCCTAGATGGTTTTATTATTGCTATATTATAGATTATTCACTGTAGGTAAATTCTTTAACCTGACGCACTACATCCATAATTGTGCCGTCTCTTGCTTCAAGAATAGCTACAACTCTATCCTCAAACTGTACTTCTTCTGGGGCATCTACCATAGAATATGCCTTATCTCTTAGGCTTTCAATAGTAACATGCTCTATGCCAGCTGCATCAAGGGAAGCGATTAAATCAGTTCTCTTAGGATTAACAGCAACACCGTATTCGGTAACTACAATATCAACAGACTCACCAGCTGTGGTTACAGTTACGACCTTGTCACAGATAGTAGGCATTCTACCTCTTACTAAAGGTGTTACCATAATGGAGCATTTAGCACAGTTAGCAATGTCAGGATGTCCACCTGGAGCACCACGAAGAACACCGTCAGAGCCTGTAATAACATTAACATTAAAGTCAACATCAATCTCTAGGGCAGCTAGTATAACAAAGTCAAGATTATTTACATAGCAGCCTTTATTCATAGGATTGGAGTACTCAGATGTGGTTATCTCATAATGTCCTGGGGTTACGCCTAGAGAATTAATAGCATCATTGTCAAAATCCTGTGTATCCATAATCTTGCCAACATAGCCTTCTTTTAGCAGGTCAACCATAGGAGAGGATATACCACCTACAATCCAGCCCATCTTAATATTCTTCTCATCCATATGCTTCTTTAGGAATAAAACAGAAGCAATAGAAGGGCCTCCTACACCTGTCTGGAAGGAGTAGCCATCTTTAAAATACTCGGTGGCACTCATGATTTCAGCGCATTTTTCTGCAATCATAAGCTCTCTTGGGTTTTCAGTAATTCTTGCAGCTGCTGAAGCAATCTTAGAAGGATTACCAATTTCGTCAATAACCACCACATAATCTACATCTATACAGCTAATAGAAGCTGGTTTGTTAGGGAATGGCACTAGGGTATCGGTAATTATTACCACATTATCAGCATATCTTACATCAACTGCTGAATAACCCAGTCCTCCACAGTTAGCTTTTCCGTTTTTACCGCTGGCATTACCACAGTTATCACTGCTAGAAGCACCAACAAAAGCCACATCTATATGTACTTCGCCACTTTCAATAGCTCTTACTCGTCCACCGTGGGTTCTTAGTATTGCTGGGGTTTTTAGCTTGCCATGGGAAACAGCATCGCCGATTTTACCACGAATACCACTGGTCTGAATACCAGTGATAACACCGTCACCAATCATATGAGCAATGGGATCATTTGCATCACCCATAGAGGAGGCTGCAATGGTAATATCCTTAATACCCATCTTCTCAATAGCTAGTAGTACCTTGTTTAGCACATAGTCACCATTTCTAAAATGATGGTGGAAGGATATGGTCATACCGTCCTTTAGGCCACATTTTGTAATAGCTTCTTCGATGCTATCTACAAGTTTATTGCCACCGGGCATAACATGGTCTGCTTTTACTGTTGGGGCTGCTTTTTTATATACATAGTTATTTCTATAGCTATTGCCTTTAAAAACTTCATATCCGTCTTTTAATAACTGATCTGGAATATCTCTACCTACTGCATTAATTGCCATTATTATAAATCCCCCTTATAAACTCCTGCTGCTTTAGCAAGTGCTATAGTTCTTTCTGCACCTTCTACAAAGGCTATATCTAGCATTTGACCGTTAAGTGTAAATATCCCTATGCCCTTTTCGGCATTCTCTCTAACAGCCATAACCACCTTCTCAGCATCTTGAATTTCCTTAGGTGTAGGAGCAAAAATTTCATGTACTACTCTAATCTGTTTAGGAGTAACGATAGATTTTCCGTCAAAGCCCATTTCATGAATAAGCTGTGTTTCACGCTTAAAGCCTTCCATATCGTTAAAATCAGTAAATACTGTGTCAAAACACTGTACCCCTGCAGCTCTTGCAGCAATAACTATCTGCCCTCTTGCAGACAGTAGCTCGCTACCACTGGCAGAAGCCTTAGTGTGTAGGCATCTACGGTAGTCACCACCAGATAGAGCAACACCGATTAATCTATCAGAGGATTTACATATCTCAAAGGCATTAATAATAGCCAGTGGGCTTTCCAGTGCTGCCATTAGCAGAACACTGCCTTTTTCAATGCCAAATTCTTCTTCACATTTCTCTACCAGTGCTTCCACCTGCTTAACATCTGCCGCAGATTCGCACTTAGGAATACGAATTCCGTCTGCACCACCTGCCACAGAAACTCTAACATCTTCCTGCCAGTGAGGGGTGTCAATACCATTTATTCTTACAAATATCTCTGTATTGCCATAATCTACATTTTTAAGTGTCTGGTACAGAGAAAATCTCGCTACATCTTTCTGATTTTCAGAAACAGCATCTTCAAGGTCAAAAATTACACTATCACTTCCAAAGATATAGGCATCTTTTAAAAGCGATGGTTTGGTGGCACTTAAAAACATCATGGATCTTCTTAAGCGGTTTTTATTTTTATGACTCATATGGGTCTTACGCTCCATTCTAATGTATTTAAGTATTATCTAACAATATTATTCCAAGGGATATTCTGGGTGCTTATGTCAGCACCACGCATTACTGCTGCCTGTAGTCTTGCTTTAATAGTGCAGTCAAGGGCGCCTTTGTCATTTACAGTAACCTTTACACCAGCTACTTCCATCTCAGCTAGAACAGCTTTTACTGTTGCTTTGATTTTATTGCCATACTGCTTTTCTACACTGCTTGTAATCTCTATCTCTATAGTATCGTTTGGGGCAACAGTTACTATTACATCACTGGATTCCAGTGTGCCTGCCACTCCGCTTTTAATAATTTCCATCTATTAGACCATTCCTTTCTTTGGGCTTACGCAAAAATGATAGGTGGTTGCCCACCTATCATACCTTGTCTTAATTATGAATTAAGGGCAGCTTTTTCTTTTTTAGCTTTAGAAGCGCTTTTTGCAAATGAATATACAAACATAATTACTATTGAAGCTAGTAGGAATGCTGTAATTGGACGAGAAACAAACTGCATAATGTCGTTGTTAGCAATCTGCATACCACGACGGAAGTGTCTTTCTACCATTGGGCCTAGAACTAGTGCTAGGATTAGTGCAGAGGTGTTAAACTTAAACTTCTTAAAGAAGTAACCGAAGATACCACCAACAATCATAACTGTAACATCGGACATATTTCCTCTGTAGGAGTAACAGCCGATAATGGATAGCATCATGATAAATGTTCCTAGAACATAGTATGGTACCTTTAGAATCTGGGAGAACACCTTAGCAATACCAAAGGAGATAAATATCATAATGATATTTGCAATCATCATTGCAGAGAAGGTAGCAGATAGGTATTCAGGCTGTGCTTCTAGAAGCATAGGACCCATCTGTACACCGTGAATAGATAGAGCTGTCATCATCATAGCAGCAGCATTACTACCTGGGATACCCATAGCTAGTAGTGGAACCATAGCACCACCTGTAGCTGCGTTGTTAGCTGTTTCAGAAGCTGCGATACCATGTGGGTCACCCTTACCTAGTAGCTCTGGATGCTTGGATACTTTACCCTCAACTGCGTAGGAGATCCATGCAGCGATAGTAGCACCAGCACCTGGCATAATACCGATAATTGTACCTAGTACACCAGAACGAAGCATTGTCCATTTAAGTGCCCAGATTTCCTTTAGGGAAGCTAGTTTGGATATATCTGCCTGTTTGTCTGCAGAGTACGCAGATCTGTCGGCAGGTTTTCTGATTTCGTCAAATATTTCTACAGCTGCAAACATACCTAGCATGAAAGGCAGTGCGTCAATACCATCAATTAGCAGTGGCTGATCAAAGGTAAATCTTGGCACAGAGGAGGAGAAGTCCAGACCTACAGTACCTATCCATAAACCGATAATTGCAGAAGCAAATGTGTTTAGTTTTCTTTTTTCGTCTAGGAAGATCAGGATTGATAGACCTAGTAGACAAACTGCAAACTGCTCAGAAGAGGAGAACTCAAGAGCCAGCTGCATTAGAGGCTGTGTAGCTAGGAACATGATCATAGCAGAAGCAAGACCACCCATACCAGAGCCAACAAGTGCGAAGGTTAGAGCTTTACCAGCTTCACCACGCTGTACCATTGGATAACCGTCTAGAACTGTAGCAGCACTAGAAGGTGTACCTGGGATTTTAAATAGAATAGCAGTGATACTACCACCAGTAATAGCAGCACAATAAACTGCACTTAGAAACGCAATGGCAAGAACTGGACTCATACCGTAGGTAAAGCTGATACAAAGCACGATTGCCATTGTAGCACTAACACCTGGTAGAGCACCAAAAGTTACCCCTAGTGTTACACCTAACACTATCCATATTAGTGATATTGGTTGAAGGATTACTGATAATCCTTGTAAAAACAATTCCATATAAATGTATATTCCTTTCTTATGTATGAAAATTAGTTTTTCATACTATATCCTTTAGTAAACGAGATTTAGGACCACAAGTATTCCAGCCAGATGCCAAAGTCATAAATTGCACCTGCACCACGAGGCACGCTAGAGCCTAGACCCCATACAAAGATTGCATAAATCAAAGAAGTTATACCTAGGGATATAAGGACACTTTTAGGACTTAGTTTTAATCCTAGCATTGTCTGCATACCTGTACAGAATATAATTGTAGCAAGAACGAAACCTGCTGTTTCCATAATAGCAGCATAACCGATAACCCAAGCAAAGCAGATTAACAGCTTATGGACAGCTTTGTCCTTTAGTCCAAAAATCTCGGCAAAGTTGAAATTCCATTTGTCTTTAGGCATATTTTTTACAATAATAGCAACCTTTATAGTAAATATAATAATCGCCATTCCTACAAGCATCATAGGCCAGTATCTAGCCCAGATCTCATCGTTCCAAATTGTGATTTGTCCTGCTGATATAAACATAAATATGAAAAATAACAGCAAGCCAACATTAAACAATAATTCAGCCATTTAAATCCTCCATCTGAGTTCTTTGTAAAAGTAAGGCGGTTTAGTTCATATTATAAAATAAGAACACCACCGCCATTACTTACTTTTTAGTAATATAGTATTTATTATAGGAATATATCCTAAAAATTACTGGGATAGTGCAGCTGCAGAATCATATGTGTTCTGTAGGATAGTACCTAGTTCTTCAGCTGTCCATAGATTGTCGTTTGTCATACCATTCTGGTTGATCCACTCAATCCATTCTGTGTTTTCTGTAGCTACTTTATGTACTGCTGCTCCAAATGTATCAATAGCTTCCTGTGGTGTTTCACCCATTGCTGTAAATACTCTGTAGTAGCCAAGCTCCATGTCATAACCTAGCTCCCCAGAAGAAGGAACATGGTCATAAGTAGAGTTTCTCTGATCAGCCATTGTTACTAGTGGGATAAGGTCGCCAGACTCAGCGTAAGCACCTGTATCACCCCATGTATTTAGACAAAGGTCGATATCACCAGCAATAACGGAGATAGCATCTTCGCCAGACTCAGAGGTAATCCACTGGAACTCAACACCAGTAGCGTTTTCAAACTCAGTAATAACTGCACCTGTGATACCGTTTGGTGTATCAACAGCAATACTTACTTCACCTGGATTAGCTTTAGCGTACTCGATCATTTCTTCAGCTGTTTTGTATGGTAGATCTTTATTAGCAAAAATCATACCCTCAGCCATTACAAGACCAGAAACTGGCTTAATTTCTGCCATTAGGTCAAATGTGTAGTTGCCCTGAGCAGCTGCGATAATAGCAGATGGAGCTGTAAACTGGAAAGCATAACCATCGTTTTTACCATTGTGAGCAGCTGTAAATGCTGTTACACCAGAACCACCGGATTTATTTGTAATAACAACATCTTGACCTAGTTCAGCACTTAGGTATGTTGCAAATTTTCTAACTGTAGTATCTAGGCCTCCGCCTTCGCCTGCTGGTACTGTGATTTCGATTCTGTTCTGGAATACAAATTCGCCATCTTCGTTAAGAGTAGGCTCTGCTGCTCCTCCGCCTGAACATGCTGTTAGGCTAAGTGTTAGTGCTGCGGTTAAAAGTAATGATAATAATTTTTTCATTTTTCTCGACCTTCCTAAAATCAAATTTTAATAGCAGTTGCTGTGAGATATTCTATATTCATCTATATAAAACAGATAAAATATACAAAATCAACCCCAGTTGTGCTGCTTCCTTTGTGATTATAGTGTACACTTGACAATTGGAAAAAACAAGATTATAATTTCTATAAGCATTATAAAAGGCGTTTATAGTAGAGTTGTTTGTTTATGTTTTTTTAACAAATTGCACATATTTAGCCGTTGTTATGACTATAAATACACAGAAACTTTGGAGGTTATTACATATGGATAAGATTGACTGGGAAATATTAAAGCTTATTAAAACCGAAAAAACCATGATAAAAGTATCTGAGAAGATATTTATATCTCAACCAGCAATATCCTATCGCCTGACCAAAATGGAGAATGAATTTGGGCAAAATCTCTTTTCTAGAAGTAATAAAGGTATTGTTTTAACTAATTCGGGGGAAAGGCTGCTGTCCTACTCCTCCCTGATGATACAATATAATAACGAAATCTATCAGCATGTGACCAATTCAGGTGATGATATTCACGGCAATATTGCCATAGGGGTTACTAATACATTTCTACAGCAGTCCTTAGCAGGTCAGCTAGCAGATTTTCACAGTCATTATCCTATGGTTTCTGTAAATATAAAAACAGCTTCATCTACAGCATTAATAGAGAAGCTAAGAAATAATGAGCTAATGATGGTTGTTGTTCGTGGGGAGAAACCTGAGGGGGTCATTACCACACAGATATCTGAAGAACCACTGATAATTATTTCCTCTAAACCTATTACCGATGAGATGATGATGACCACGCCTTTAATTAGAAATAACTATGGCACTAGCATAACTATGATTAATGATATGTGGGTTACCGAGTATTTTGACGAACTGCCACCTATATCTAATATATCCTTAGACTCCACTTCCAGAGGACTGGTTAGCCTTGTAAAGGCTGGGCTGGGTTGGGGTATTATCTCTGCCTCTAGGTATCATGACATAGACAATCTACATTACAAATTAATCTACAAAAATGACGGAACCCCCTATCGATACCACACCTATCTTACATATAATAAAGACGCCCTGAGCTTTGACGCCTATACAACCTATATAAATCACCTTACAACCTACTTTAAATCCTCAGAACAGAATCATATAGTAGGCTGATTATAAGGTAATATTGTAAACCAAAAAACAGTTATCTATACCGTCTATAGATAACTGTTTTATACTTATAATAAAAGCGAAACTACTGTGTCGCTAAAAACTCGCAAAAAGAATTCATATACAATAGTATTATTCATTCATTTACAAGTTTTGCTTCTTGTATTTCATCTTTTCTAATAAGTATTCCAGATTGCAGACTTTGTCTACAATCTGCCAGTTATCTATATTACATATAGATAACTGTTTTTTTTCTATACTATAAAAGACCTTTATATAGTAGTTAAAAAATATCTCTCCTTAGATGTTGTGTAAACTAGCCCAATTACATTGATAACCCCAATATTAAATGATATAATAAACACATTATAATTAGATTTGTGAGTGTTTATTATATTTTAAAGTTTAATATTATATGGCATAACTAATAAAATACACAATACTCATCATTATAAGTGTAAATATAGTATTAAAGATTAGTTTTGCTCTTGCCTATAATTTATATGAAAGGATAGGGTGTGAAATAGTCTAACCAATCTTAATAGACTATATAAATCCCCCTAGGTTACAAGTTTGAAAATAATTTTCAAACTGAGAGTTTTGTGCTTTTCGCTGTAAAGCATTAGCCCACAAAACATCAAGAAAGGAATGGTTATAAATATGAAAGAAAATCATACTGATTACTATAAGTCCACTGTAGAGGAGATTACAAGGGGGTTTGAACAGCGTCGCAAAGACCTTCGTACTGGGTATATTATCTGTGGACTTGGATACATAGCCTCTTTGCTACTTGCTACTGTTAATATTATAGCTGCCTCAGTGCTGTTTATTATAATAAGTATAGTGTTCCAGCTTACTGTAAAGGTAAAGGAAAGAACATTCCAGAAGGATTTTGCTAAGGAGAACATACTTATTGGTTTACAATCGGATTTACCAGACTGTAAGTATAGCTACAACTCCAGTATAACTATGGAGGATTTTGGTAAGTTTAATATTGCTCCTACCTTTAAGGGATTTATATCAGTTCATAGCCTAACTGCCCTATATAAAGATAGTCAGATACTTCTATGTGATATTACCTCCCCCTATAATTCCCAGATAGCAGGTAAAAAAAGAGTATCCATTCTGTCTGGTTGTACAGCTATGGTTACTCTGCCTAAGTCCAGTGGATTAGATATGAGGATTGTTCATAAGAATTTTTTTCACTATGATGACCGTCAGGAGTTTTTCTGTCAGCAAGGTGGACTTGTGGTTATAGATTCTGAGGATTCTAACTTTCAGCAAAACTTCGTAGTTTATGGTAGGGAAGGACAGAGCGTTCCAAAGGGACTTATTAATATTGTAAATAGTCTTGCAGAGGATACTAAGAAATTTATAGGAGTGTCTATAGTAGAGGATAAAATAATTGTATTTATTAGTAATAAGTATCTAGGCAGAATTCAGCCAATACTTAAAATTCCTGTGGAGGAATATATGCTGCGAACCCACTCTATGCCTGAGATTAAATATGTAAAGAAGCTGATAGATTTTTGCAGTCAGCAGGATTAATTGTATTCTAATTAAAGCCTGCTGAACAACCCAAAAACATACTTATAGGTTTATTTAATATGTTTTTGGGTGTTTAGAAGTGCAAAGTTTTTAATCCATTATTATAAAAACTTTGCACTCTGAATTTGGAGTATAGCTCCAAATTCAGGCAGGCTGTCTATCAATGCACCTGTTAACCTCAAAACGCCCTTGTTTTGAGGTTAAATCGCCACAATATTGTGGCGATTTGTAACTGGGTGCTTAGCACCCAGTTATTCAGTAAGCATTATTATAATATAGTAAGAAAATAATACTGATATATAAAGGAGTAGCCTATGAATCATTATGAAGAAAAGAGGATTGCCCATTGGGATAAAGCTGGCAATAAACAGCTTAATGACCTTTTAGAGCAGGAGGGCATAGCTAAAGACAATAATCTTGAGTACACTATGGGTGTGTTTCATGAGGACAAATTAGTTGCTACAGGATCTTATTTTAAAAATACCCTTAGATGTTTAGCTGTGGATTCTAGCTACCAAGGGGAAGGACTACTTAATAAAGTAATCTCCCATTTAATTAATCTAAAGGCAGAGGAAGGGGAGTTTCACCTATTCCTATATACCAAAACCGACAAAACAGGATTTTTTAAAGATTTAGGTTTTAATGAAATTACAAGGGCTAATGATTTAGCAGTGTTTATGGAAAATCGCAAAGATGGCTTTAGCAAATACCTAGATAAACTAGTGAAAGAAAGCCCCCAGCTAGAAGGCAAGCAAGGTGCTATAATAATGAATGCTAACCCATTTACCCTAGGTCATCTGTATTTAGTGGAAACAGCAGCACAAAGCTGTGACACCCTACATATATTTGTAGTAAGGGAAGAGGCTTCACTGGTACCCTTTAAGGTGAGATATGACCTTATTAAAAAAGGCGTTTCACACCTACCAAATGTGGTTTTACATAATACTGATAGCTATATGATTTCCTCAGCAACCTTCCCTTCCTATTTTATAAAGGAAGAACAGGGGATTACACAGGCACAGGCTGAGATAGATGTAGGTGTATTTTTACACATTGCTAAGGCACTGGGAATTAGCCATCGCTTTGTGGGAGATGAGCCTTTTAGTCAGGTGACAAACCTATATAATAATGCTATGGAAAAAATCCTAGGGCAGAATAATATCCAGCTAACCATACTGCCTCGTAAGGAAAATGATGGTGTGGCAGTAAGTGCCTCACAGGTTAGACTACATATCCATAATGGAGAGCTAGAAAAGATAAAAGACCTAGTGCCAGCCTCTACCTATGAGTTTTTCCAAAGCCCAGAGGGGGAAGACTGTATCAAGAAGATACAGGGTGCTAGTGATGTGGTACATCATTAGTGGAGTTGGTTGATTTTACAGCTTTGCTTGATTTTGTTGTAATATTATAAAGTAAAAAGGGGCTGTTATGACAGCCCCTTTACTTATTGTAATTTGATTTTGGATAGTGTCTTTACCCCTACCCCTCGTCCTTACCACCAAAAATATATCGGAAGAATTTAATAGTTAATAGAAATACTCCTACATTAGCCATAAATCCAATTTTCTGGGGTTTTTCATATGGGGGCTGTGGGGATTGAGAGTGCTGTTCTATAGGTGGGAAATCATCACTAGGAGGGAGGAATTCTTCTAACTCATGCTGAAAAACCATACTGTGACCTTCTATATGGGAAAGCTGTTTTGGGGTAAAAGGTTCTTTACAGGACTTAATAAGTGTTAGCAGTACCTGTTTTTCCAGATATTCGCTTAATGTGACTATTTCTTGACAGGTGAAAACTACCCCCTTACTTACTGCCTTGGCAATAAGTTTTGAGGCGCCTTGTTCACTAAGGGTTTCAGTTAGTTCTAGGATTTCATCAAAAGGACCAAAATCTGTTAAAGATGATATTCGGTTTATTTGGGTGGATTCTGTCCAATCATAAAACTTCTCATAATAATCTTCCCATGTCATAATATAAGTCCTCCCTATAGTTTTTAATCTCCTATAAAAGATTAGCTTTTTTATCAATGTAACACAGCCCTATAAGCACTACTATGGCTGTAACACCAGTAATCAAAATTCTCACCATTATATCAAAAAATCCATCGGCTGTATTAGCCTCATCTGGTTGCATTACAAGGCTGTACTCAAAATTAATATTCTCCAGTGGAATGTCAGTGTTTTTTGTTACTGCTTCCATTAAATCTTCCTCTAAATTACTGCCAATACTTTCTAAATCAGCAAGGGGAAGGGTGTTACTATAGGCATAATCCCTATTCATAAAGGCAGTAATATAGCTACCATCATCTAGCTTTACTAGGTAGTATTCCCCATATAAAAATTTATATATAAAGAAAGGATCGTCGGTGTAATTGTCCAGACGGGTAATACGATTTCTATTTTTATAGCTCGAGCCACCTATGGTGGTATCGTCGGAATTTTTTAGCTGATAGTAGCCTATGGGGATGATTTCCTCAGTTTGTACATTGTAAACGGTAAGAGGGAGATCTGCGTCGTAGTCGTAGTTTTCGTTACCTATTATATAGGAGGATTTAAAAACTGGCACAGTGTCATCGCCGAATTTCCCCACATAGTTCATGTGGTAGCCATCATTTATTTCCTCTGCTGAAACCTTAGTGGCAAAACGGTCGGTAATATGTTTTGTAGGGGTGTTAATAAATACAAATACCACAATAAATACACCTAGTAGAAGCAGTGATATTCCTATAGTTTTTTTAATTAATTTCATCTTTGTGATTATTCCTTTACTGAGTTTAAGTCTTAGTTTTTAATTGGTGAAGTTAGCTGGGTATAGAGAAACTCCTCTAAAGAGTCAGCTATTTTTCTGCCGAAAATCCATATGCTTCCCTCATCTATATGTATCTGAAAGAAATCATGTTCTGAGGCTTCCATAAAACACAGTTTTCTGCCATCTTTTAAAATTTCCATAATATCTGTTCGTGAGCCACCAAACTGGAAATCCTCATCATAGTCCTCAAAATATAGTGCTACAATTTCATAGGGGTGTAATAGGCTGTAGCGATAACGGTAATCATCTCTGTTATTAGTGTAAAGCTGTCCTACCCCAACTTCTTTATAAAGCTGTAACAGGGAGGAAGGCAGAGTAATACCTAGAAGCTTCTCTGCTTTGGTAATATACTCAAAAGCGCTATCCTTTAATGGGAAGAAGCTATGTCCTTCTTGGTTATTTTCATCTAGGTCAGCCTCATCTAAATCTCTATAGATAAAGGGTTTAAAAAAATCGTAGTTTGCCATTATAGTTCTCCTTAAATTAATTGTTTTCTAGTCGGTTAAACAAACACATAAAAAAACCCAACATAGCTCCTACATCAAGGGATATGTTGGCTTCTATTATTACTATAATATGACTTTTAAAAGACTATGTCAATAGTAGGATAGGTGGCTATTATAACTTTCTTTAATCTTAGATTTGGGTATTATGTTTATTAAATCTATAGTATAGCTAATCATCTAGGGATAGCACTAGTATAAAGGTCGTAACCAGTAGATTAGCAGAAAAACTAAGGCAGAACATTGTCACAGTAGTGGCAGTTCTGTAGTATAAATAGCTAAAAAATATTATTAAATTATCACAGTGATTGAAGGACTGCTTTAACTATAGTATCATTAACGGTAAGGGAATACCTTAGAAAGGAGAGGGGTATTATGGTTAAAAAAATAATTGTATGTTTACTAACTACAGCACTGGTAATAAGCCTAGGGTATAATGCTATGGTAATTACCCAGCCAAAACCACAGGAGGTTATTATCCAGTTATCAGCACCTAGCCAAGAAGGGGTTTACCTACTACATAATGTTAGCAATATGGAAAATCCCCAGGAGTATTTTGACCTAGCTTTTCAGACCCTTAATATTCAGGAGCCACAGCAGGTAGATAGGGTATTTGCCCAGGGAGATGTGGATTTAAAAACACAGGAGGCTATATCAGGGGTTATAGTTAATGGTAAATCTTTCTTTTTCACAGAGGAGGGTAATTTCTTTGCATATACTGGACAGGTAGGAGAAGATAGTAAAATCTATCAGCTACCTGATAATACAGCAGAAGTGTTAAAGGGATATGTAGAGCTGATTAATAGTAAGGCTTAGATTTATTATATAAAGCCTGCTGAACAACCCAAAAACATACTTATAGGTTTATTTAATATGTTTTTGGGTGTTTCAGGGTGCAAAGTTTTTAATCCATTATTATAAAAACTTTGCACTCTGAATTTGGAGTATAGCTCCAAATTCAGGCAGGCAGTCAATCAATGCACCTGTTAACCTCAAAACGCCCTTGTTTTGAGGTTAAATCCCCACAATATTGTGGGGATTTGTAACTGTGTGCTTAGCACCCAGTTATTCAGTAAGCATTATATATAATAAAACAGGGTATATCTTTTGATAATTAGTCAAAGGATATACCCTGTTAAATATTGGGGTAAAACACCCCAACAACTCATATAGAACATTATAGACTAGCTACTAACTCATTTACAACCTCTAGGTCATATTTTAGAAACTCCACCAGTGCTTTAGTGGATAGTTTGTAAAAGTCATAGGTAGCTGCTTTATCTACATTCTGGCTAAAAGCCTCCACCCATTTTAAAGGGTGATTTCCTAGGAAATCTCTACTGTCCTGTAGCAGTTCTTTTACCTCTTTAATTGGACGGTTTTTAGCGATTAGCTCCTCTATCTTAGAGGATAGAAAGTATAGAAACTCCAGTTCGTAGGCAATGTGATCGTCAGGAATACTGTCCTTACGCTCCACCTGAAGATTATACTTAGAATATTCCTGTCGCACCTGCTGGGTAACCTTGTCAAAAAGATGGCGTCTAGGGGATAGATATACCGATTCAAACAGGGAGGCTGGGGGGCTTTTAGGGCCGATAAAGAGAAAAGTAAACTCTGCTCTTAACTCACCTAGAATATCCTTAGTTGTGTTTTGCTGTAGGGATTTTGCTAGCTTTGAGATAAGCTCTTCCCACTGTAGTAGCTCATTGTTCTCCCCTGTATTAAAGCTCTCAATTAGCTCTAATATATCCTTAGTAGGAAGGGCGTAGTATAAATCTCTAAAGAATTTATACACCTGTGTTCTATCAGAGATAAATCCCTGTAAAATCTCATATTTTTCTTGTTTTTTCATAAATGTAAGTTCCTTTTGTGATTGTGGTTATTTATGTGGTTGCTAAATAATAGGCTTGGTTTTGCTTTTATAATCAACATTATAGTTTGTTTTCTTGGGCTTTCTGCTACAGTAAATGCACAGCTCCCCCTTATGGCTAAAGGGTAAAGGCTTCTTGCAATCAGGGCAGAGTTTTAGCTTTATACTATGGCTGGTTTGTAGGGTGGTTTTATCAAGGTCTATAATAGGCTTTGTTATAGCATTATTATTACAGACTTTTTTACAGACATCACAGTGGATACAGTCTAGGCTATTATGGTAAAGTACCCCACTGGTATCACTATTATAATCTATGGATATTGCCTTGACAGGGCATAGTAGCTGACAGTGTTTACAGCCATTACAATCTTCCGTTACTGCCAAGGACTGGATTTTGTAGGATTTATCCCATTGAGAAATCTCTCTGGACAGTAGCTCTTTAATGGCAGTAAGCTGGTTACCCTCCTTAGGGAGAATGTAGCTGGCACTATTTAGTGCTTCTTTTTTAATCTGGGTAAAGAAGGCTCTCCTTGATAGTAGTTCCTCACTGGTATCCATTAGTAAATCCTTATCTACTACAGTAATATCTCTACCTGTAAATAAGCTTATCTTTTGGGCTAAACTTTCCACTAGTTGGGATTTTTTCTGGGGGCAGTCCTTACAAGGGGTTAAGTCTAACATTAGATGGGTTTTAATAGACAGATACATATAAACAATGGGAGGTAGCTCTGCAATACAGTGAAGCTGGTGACAGCCCTGTATTTCTGAGCTACTACAACCAAATAGCACAGCCTCTTTATCTCCTTTGTCTAGGATTTTCTCATAGCTGTCATTGGTGGTTAAGGCGCTGTTAATACAGACCTTAGTACAGACCTTACAGCCCTTACATAGATCTTTGTTATAAACAGGTACTCTATCATCTTCCTTAAAGGTCAAAGCGTCTGAGTGACAAACCGATACACAATTGTCACAGGTGAATTTTCTCTGGGATTTATTTATACATATATCTCTATTAAACTGAGGTGTATTTATATTATCTAACTTATTATAAACATACCCAAAAACTAAATTGTTTACCATGTTTTCCTTTCGTTATAGTATGCTTCCTGTAGGGTTAGTACAGGAAGCATACATTAAACTTACAAAAATCTACTTAACAAATCTCATTGCTGCTTTGTTTTCTGTGTCTGGGAAGCCTTCTGTAGAGGTGGATACTACTCCCTTAGGGAATTTCTCTAGCTCTGCTACTTCACCATAGGTTAGTACCTTCATAGGACATCCATCAACACAGGCTGGATTTTCCCCAGCTGCTAGTCTATCCTGACAGAAATCACATTTCATTGCAATTTTGGAAGTTTCGTCAAACTTAGGTGCGCCATATGGACAGGCTGATAGACAGCTCTGACATCCGATACAGGTAGCGTAATCGGTGATTACAATACCATTTTCTGTGTTCTTGGAGATAGCTGCCACTGGACAGGCTGGAACACAGCTTGGGTTCTCACAGTGAGCACAGCTAGAAGTTAGGTAAGGTGCAGTTGAACGCTCCTCAAAACTCTCTGCTGTTCTCAGTGAAATACCTACTGGGGAATTATTTCTAGCTTGACAGGCAGTTTCACAACCTTGACAGCCTATACAATATCTCTGATCTAATAAAAAACCTAATTGTGCCATATTTATGACCATTCCTTTCTTCTAAAAACACACTACAACCACAAAAATGGTCATAAATGTGCCATGTTTTTCGGTTGTCAGCCGTGGCTGACGAGAAAAACGGCTTTTGAATAGCTTAAGTTTGAAAATTTATTTTCAAACTTGACCATTCCTTTCTTTAATAGCACACACAACCATAAAAAATGGTCATAAATGTGCCATGTTTTTCGGTTGTCAGCCGTGGCTGACGAGAAAAACGGCTTGTGATAGTTTAAACTATATTTTGCTGATTTCTACTAGGTTGGTGTGGTAGGTAGAGCCTCCACCCATGTCAGCTAGTCTATCAGATGTTAGCTGGTTA
The DNA here is from genome assembly GCA_964369235.1 of uncultured Oscillospiraceae bacterium. Taxonomy (GTDB): domain Bacteria; phylum Bacillota; class Clostridia; order Oscillospirales; family Ruminococcaceae; genus CAYJEQ01. The sequence goes on from CAYJEQ010000006.1 coordinate 49,796, forward strand.
ACACTTGTGCCACCTTCAATTAACTTAGGCCAAGGACAGTTAAATGCAAGTAGTGTGCCCTGACGGGTTGTATCACTGCTAACCTTTGCAATTAGAACAGTTTGTCCTCTATCATTATAAACATTTAGCTTGTCCCCATCGTTAATTCCACGAGCAGCAGCGTCCTCTGTATTTACAAAAACTACTGGAGGGCCCATTAACTCCTGAATCTGTGGGATACTGTGCATCTGGCTGTTTACAAGGTTCTTAGTTGCTGGTGTAATTAGAGTTAGTGGATATTTAGCAAATAGCTCAGGAGCAGCATCTTTACTTTCTGCTGTTGGCACATATTCTGCCACAGGATTAAAGCCAGCTGCCTGTAGGCTCTCAGAATAGAACTCAATCTTACCAGATGGAGTTTTAAATTCCTTGTTGCCATAAGGTGTAGCAATATCAAGCTTAGCAAAGCCGTCAGTTTTTAGCTTATCGTAGGTAATACCCTGTGCTACTAGAGTATCTACATCAAGCATGATTTCCATAGCCTGTGCTGTAGTTCTATCAAATACCTCATCGGTATAACCCATAGCCTTTGCAATCATGTTAAAGACTTCCATGTTGCTCTTGCTTTCCCCAAGGGCTGGGATAGCTGGCTGGTTGTATCTTACATACCATCCTAGGTAATCCTGATTTAAATCTTCATACTCAAAGAAGGTAGAAGCAGGTAGGATAATATCAGCATAGTCAGCTGTGTCGGTTCTAAAGATATCGGTAACAACAGTAAATAGATCTTCTCTAGCTAGACCCTGACGAACTAGTCCTACATTCTGAGTAATAGCTACAGGGTTACTGTTATAAACCATTAACACAGTAATAGGTAGCTCCTTAGTAGTGTCTAGGCCACCTGTTAGGGCTTTGCCGATTTCGTTCATGTTAATATGTCTTAGATCCATACCTTCTACAAACTCAGAGCCTGTTAGCTTGGAGTAAGCAGGTGTCCAGTAAGCACCATTAATATAAACATAACCACTGTTATCACCCATACCGATTGTACCAACTAGAGCCGGTAGAAGGGTAAGAGCACGAACCATAGTACCACCGTTGGAGTTTCTCTGCATACCGTAGCCGATTCTTAAAATAGAAGGCTTAGTAGTTGCATACTCTGTAGCAAAGTCAATAATCTCCTGTGTAGTAACGCCGGTGATTTCTGCCGCCATTTCCAGTGTATACTTACTAGCTTCTGCAGCTAGCTCATCAAAACCGATGGTGTTAGCAGCAATATATTCCTTATCCTGTAAATCATTCTGGATAATGTAGTTTGCCACTGCTAGGGCAAAAGCTGCGTCGGTACCAGGCTTAATCTGGATAAACTGATCTGCAAAGTTTGCAATAGGTGTTCTAACAGGGTTTACAACTAGGATTTTACCACCATTTTCCTTACATTCCTTGATGAATTTTAAGGCATGTACATTAGTAGCAGCTTCGTTTACACCCCAAGATACATATAGCTTGGTGTTGGCATACTGTTCTGGATCTACGCCGTTATCAGCACCATAGGTAAATGGAATAGCCTTATCGCCAGCTAGTGTACAGACATTTCTATCCAGTCTGGAAGCACCGATCTTATTAAAGAAGGCTTCTGGAGCACCGTAGTTTTGAATCATACCTAGGTTACCAGAATAGCTATAAGGTAGTACAGTTTCAGAACCGTGGGTATCTATAGCTTCCTTAGTTTTTGTAGCAATGGTTTCTAGAGCTTCTTCCCATGTAATCTGCTCGAATTTACCTTCGCCCTTTGCTCCAACTCTCTTCATTGGATATAGGATTCTGTCTGGGGAATAAACCCAGCTCATATAGTGGTTCATCTTAACACATAGACCACCATCGGTAATAGGGTTAGCCTTGTTACCAGAGATTTTAACCAGTTTACCATCTACAACCTCTGAAATAATAGAACAGGTATCATGGCAGTTTCTTGGACATGCCTGATGTGTTAGTACACCTGTTGCAGCAGCAGTAGGAGCTGGTGTGGCTGTTGGTGCTGGGGTTTCTACTGTGGAGGATTCTTCGGTAGAAGAACATCCCACAAGTCCCATCATAGCAGCGGAACCTGCAACGGCAGCACTACTTTTTAAAAAACTTCTTCTTGTTACAAGTTTTTCAGTAAAAAACTTGCTTACTTTATCTTGAATTTTCACGATTACCTCCTGATAGGTTTATTTTTACGCACAAAAGTGCACAGTAAATTATAATACATCATTGTTAAAAAATCAACACAAAATTGCGAGATATTTACATTACAATCAAAATAATCCAATGCTATGTTGAATTATTACCTAATATCATATATAATAATCCTTAAATTATACAGAATACAGAGCAGTAGAGGGTGAATTTATCTGCCTATAAGTTTTGTTTTGTCATTATAAAACCTATGGGGCAACGCCTCACAAACCATTAAGTAAGGAATGATCATTTATATGGAAGATTTTAGCCAGAAAAAACTATTTAAATCAGATAATGAATATAAACGCTCCCATCAGGATTTTAAGGACGCCAGTAGTCTTAATCTGGACAGTGGGAATTTTTCTAGTAAAGATACAGCAGTAGTGGTGCTGGCTGGAGGCAAGGGTAGACGCTTTAACAATCAGGATAAAGCCTCCCTAGAAATTGGTGGAGAGAGCTTTATTAATCGAATATATAATCAGCTAGGTAGCTTTGAGAAAAAATACCTGTCATTAGCCAGCCACAGAGAGCACAGTGGTTTTGATGGTATTATTACCGACCAGTTTAGTGATAAAGGCCCAGTAGGGGCGATTATTTCGGTATTAGAGGAAGTAAGGGAGGAGTATATTCTATTTATCCCCTGTGATATGCCCCTTATTAAAGAAGAGGTACTACAGACATTTATTACAGCCTTAAAAACAGCTAATTGTGAAGCTATAATAGCCTGTGATGAGAATAATAAGATACATCCATTACTGTGTGCAGTAAATAAAAAAGCCCTAGTAAAAATTCGGGAGGAATTTTCACAGGACAATCTAAGGGTACTGGCAGTGTTTAAAAAGCTAGATACCTACACCCTACAGGTAGATAGCAAATTCCTAGTTAATATAAACACTAAGGAAGATTTACAGCTGGCTGAAAGATATCTGTAAGTTTATATGCTTTTACCCACATGAATTCACCCCAATATTTGACGAAAATCGATTTATTAAAGAAACTATAGAAAAAAGCTGGCACTTACTGTGTCAGCTTTTTATGGTTTAGGTTGTGTTTTATTTGGGGCTTGCCTTAAGGGTATACTACTATACCTCTGGATAGATACCCTCTGCTATAGTTTGGATACCGTCTAGGGTTCGTGGGCCACTGGCGTATATATCACCTAACATAATAGGTATTAGACGGTTGTTTTGTACTGCTGATAGGGAGGCAAAGGCAGGATCTTCGGTAAACTTTGCCAGCTGTGAGTCAATAACCTCCTGTGGATTAGCTCCATCATAAGCCATGTACACTACAAATATTACCTGTGGATCAGCAAGGACAATATCCTCCTTGCCAATAGAGGTGCTGTCTGCCATAGATAATGTGCCACCTAGGGATACAACCATATCACCAGCTAGGGTGTCCCTGTGATAGTTGGTAAAACCATCACTTATAGGCTCGATTACTGCTACAGTGGTACTGCTGTCTGTGGGAACAGATGCTAGGGTATCTGCAATGCCATCTTTCATCTCATTTACCAAAGCCTCAGCCTTATCATTAACATCAAATATCTTACCTATATTTAATATGTCGGTATATTCGTTTTCTAGGGTGCGACTATGACCACCTGCTCGGGTGTTACTGCTAATATATACATTAGCGCCTTTTTCATTCCAATTAGAAACATCTCCCAGTCTTTCCTCAGAAAATAGTGAGCCCCAAGAGAATATCATATCAGGCTCGGTTATGGTGATAAACTCCTTATCGGGAAATCTCATATCCTCCTGATAGTTTGCTTTAGAAAAACCAGCTTGCCACTGGTCTTTAACCTGATTATCCAGCCCAAAGGATAGAGCTAAATGCTCCTCTAAGCCTAGGGCAATCATAGTTTCAATAGTTCCTTGATAGCCAGCAATAACTTTAGTTGGTACCTCGGTATAGGTTGAGGTTACCTCTGCACCACTGTAATCGTAGTTTGTAATGGTAATAGGGTAGTAGTCATCACTAGGATTTGTAGGGGTAGAGCTTTGGGTAGTAGTTACGCTTTCTGTAGTGCTATTAGTGGAGCTTTCCTCAGAAGGGGTACTGCTAGAACAAGCTGAAGCAGTTACCATTAGGGCTACTGCCACAAATATAGATAGTTTCCTTTTCATAATGGGGTATCCTTTCTACACTTTTAAATTAATTATATTCGCCACACTGGGATATAATCTATTAATGTGCAGTTGTATCTATAGAGGGATTTTCTGTAGGCTACATCTGAAATATAGAAAAACGGATGTAGTCTACATCCGTGTTAATGTGTTAAAAAAGCTTTTGCTTTTTTAACACATTAACGGACTATCAAAAAATCTACAAGGCAAGGAGCTTAACTTGCAAATAAGTGAGTAATACAAAGATGTATATAAGTTAAAATTGTATACACAATTTTAACTCTGCCATTTGAAAGTTAATAGCGACACAGCAAGAGGAATTTTCTACTTGCTAATGTAGAAAATTTTGCGGTTGTGGTTTTTTTGACAGTTTAAAAACGGATGTAGTCTACATCCGTTTTTAGTAGTAGTTGCAAAATAGTACAACAAATAACACATTGCAGGTCTTCTGACTCATGTTTATGAAACAATAGTTTCAAAGCAATACTCTGCCTTCCCAGTTTCCCAGTGACTGACTTTCGTCAACGAGTAAAGCTATTCACATATACAGCGGCGGTTACCGTGTGGTTTACACTTCCCTAATTACCTTAGGCTATCTAATCTATAGATTAGGCAGACAACCTAAGGCCACAATGCACATTATTAAATTACTTTTGATTTTATCATAGTAAAGTGATATTGTCAATTGGATTATTTGCCAATTTTTGGGTGGGTATTTCTATTACTGTCCTATAATACTGAGTCTTGCTAGGTTAGCTAGTTTTTTCCATCTACTTCTAGGTTGATTATCCCTTCACCTACATTTATTGCCGATACTTTGGCATTTGATAAGATGAGTTTTAGAGAGTCTAGCTGTTCTAGTCTAATGGCGATACAATCACCTTTAGCTGCTAGGAAATTCTTATTAACCATGGACACAATCTTTTCTACAGATAGGCTATTACCCATAGGAAGCCCTATATTTACATCATAGGAAACATTACAAAGAATTACATTGGGGTTTTGTGATAGGCGAGGATTGGTTAGTGTTATATCTATATCTGCATTTTTGTTTATGGATACTATCTTTTTAACAGAAATATCTACATTTGCCTTAACCTTAATCACCTTTTCTGCAAAGGTAAAGTAATAGCTATTTAGCTTAAAATTAGGCTGATCTAAAGCCTTATAAATAGCCCCAGCAAAGGCTGTATTTATTAAATCTTCTGTTAGATTTAAAGAGGATTTGTTTATTGGATTTGGTTTATTATCTACACTGTTCACAGTAAAACTCCTTTTATATTAATTTATTATATATGGTATCATATGGGGAGGTTTTTTACAATAGTGATGGGGTGTTAGGGAGCTTTTCCATATTAATTTTCCTTATCATATGGTATAGTAAAATTACAATTGTTAATATTTGCATTAAAATATTGTCAAATTATAACTGGGATATAATGTATAACCCCCTATAAAAGATGAAATTATAGTTATTTCGTTAAACTTTAATGGGAATATACACAAAAAACACCTTGAAATTACCACTTCCAAAAATATCCTTTACAATTTATTTATAGATTATCTTTAGTGCAAGGAGTATAATTGAAATATAGACTTCTAAAGAAATTTTATAAAGATACACTAAAATCACAGCCTTAGTTTAAGTAATTATCAAACAGCGCCATAATAAAAAATCTAATACTGTTTACAACAGTAAATAAGTAATCAGATATCTATTAGTTACCACCTTAGTTATAGCTAGTGGAGGATAGGTAAAAGTATGTTTTAGGAGATAACATCTGGGGGCTAAGGTGTTATGGTTGAAAGGAAGGCTTGATAATTATGAAAAAGGCACTTAAACTCAGCAGCGTACAGAATCTTAAGAATGTGTTTATAGTTACTATGATATTAATAATACTTGCAGTAGCTATGAATATATGGGACACATCTCATGATAGCGCTCTATCTAGTTATAATAGAGGGGAGCTAATACTTAATTCTAATAGGTTTATAACGGCTTCGGATTATCTAACAGATTCTATTAGAGCCTATGTGACCACAGGTGACCCAGATTATAAAGCAGGATATTTTGATGAAGTAGAAAATCAAAAAAATCGTGAAATTGCTATTGAGAATATGGAGGCAATAGGGATTACTGCTGAGGAAAGTGCAGCTATATTAAGAATGCAGCAGCTTTCTAATGAGCTAGTGCCCCTAGAAACAGCAGCTATGACTACTATTGAATCAGGGGATTGGGAACAAGCTATTGAGATGGTTTATGGCAATGGTTATCAGGTGGTAAAAAGCGAGATTGTAGATCTAGAAAATCAGTTTACCGAGATGCTCAATCAGAGAACAACTGCTGAATCAGAGGCACTACAGCAGAAGCTAACCATACTAGAGATAGTGCTTTTATCCCTATTAGGTGGGCTGATTGTAATACAGCTATTCACTGAACATATGATGCGTAAAATCGTTATAATACCTATAGCTCAGTGTACAGATGTAATTATAGGTATATCAGAAGGTAGGCTTAATCAGGACTTTGACCGTCCAAGTGACACCTCTGAAATAGGCATGTTATCCCACAGCACCAAGGAAATACTTAAGAGTCTATCTACAATTATAAGGGATTTGGATTACAGTTTTGATCAGATAGCTAATGGTAATTTTGATATTGATGTAAATATTAGTGAGGGTTATTACATTGGGGATTATAAGTCTATATCCGATTCTAAGAAGCGAATAGTAGAGGGATTATCTGCAACTCTACATCAGATTAACAGTGCCTCTACCCAGGTAAGTGCAGGTAGTGAGCAGATGGCAATGGGAGCAGTATCTCTAGCAGAAGGTGCGACAAATCAGTCTATATCCATTCAGGAACTGGCAACAACCATTAATGATATATCCCAAGAGATTTCCACTACAGCAGAAGGCTCTCGCCATGCTAAAACCGCTACAGTAGAAGCAGTAAAAGCCCTAGAAATTGGAAATGAGCAGATGAGTAGAATGATGGGAGCAATGGAGCTTATTAATGAAAAATCCGACGAAATAAGAAAAATTATTAAGACCATTGACGATATAGCCTTCCAGACCAATATCCTTTCCCTTAACGCAGCAGTAGAGGCAGCAAGAGCAGGTAATGCAGGTAAGGGATTTGCAGTAGTAGCAGACGAGGTTAGAAACCTAGCTACAAAATCTGCCCAATCTGCTAAGGATACAGCTAATTTAATTGAAGAAACCCTATTAGCAGTAAATGAAGGTAATTCCATAGCAAGAGAAACAGCTAAATCTATTGGTATAGTAACCGATAAAACTAAGGAAGTTAATAGCTATATGGACGAGATTAGTCAGTCTTCCAGTGAGCAGTCCCAATCTGTAAGTGCTATTAACAGCAATATCGAGGAGATTTCTGCTATAGTAAATCAGAACTCTGCAACCTCGGAAGAAAGTGCAGCAGCATGTGAAGAATTATCCGTACAGGCACAGCTACTTAAATCTTTGGTTAGTCAGTTTAATCTAAAAAATGTCAAAGCTAAAGAAGGGATAAATTACCGAGATAATAAACCTAAGTTGACTGTAGACAGATTACAACTTGATCATGGCGATAAATATTAGAAGATTTCTAGCCCTATAATAAATTGAAGCCCTTTATGAGAAGACCAGTAAGGTGATATCCTTACTGGTCTTCTCTCTGTATTAAGGGAGTAATATAGCTTTGCTAAAAAATACAAATCCACAGGAAAGATTATAGATATAGTAGCTACTATACTGATAGTGCTACTGACTATATTTACCCAAAACCATAGATAATAAACCAACAAAAATAGCCATCCATTTGGGATAGCTATTTTTTATGTTAGAGTTTATAGATTATAGAATTATAATAAATCTTAACTATTTGAAGTTTCGCCCTTATGGCTATTTTAATGGTGGGTTATTGTAGGTGTGGACGGCTTATATCATAGGCAAAATATAGGCAAATGCTATTATTATATTTTAATTAGCATATAAATATGATATGATGAATTTATAGATAATAGTTTGCTTTTAGGGGATTCTAGGTAGAGGGCAGGGTGAAGTATAAGTATAGGAAAGCAAATATGTTTTCGGTGAGAATTATTACTTAAATTCAACCACTGTAAAAGCCCAGTGACAAAACCACATAAAACATAATGAAAGGAATGGATATAGCATGAAGATATATGTTGCAGATGATGAGGCTAGTATTAGAGATATAATTTCTGGATTTTTAAAGAATAGTGGATATGAGGTGGCTACCTTTGAAACAGGGGATAGTCTACTGGAGGAGTTTATGAGAAATCCTTCGGATATGGTAATACTAGATGTGATGATGCCTGGCAGTGATGGCATAACTATCTGTTCGAGAATAAGAGAGAAAAACAATGTGCCCATTATTATAGTATCTGCTAAGGATAGTGAACTAGACCGAATAACGGGAATAACTATGGGTGCTGATGATTATTTAATAAAGCCTTTTGCCCCTATGGAGTTAGTGGCTAGGGTTAATTCTATATTTAGAAGGATGTCCTTTAAGGAAAGCACTAGTGAGAAAAACAAATTAGCTTATGGTGATATAGAGATTGACATAGCCATGAAAAAATCCACAGCAAAAGGGGATAAGCTAGACCTTACACCAACGGAATTTGCCCTTATGGTGTATATGTTTGAGAATAGTGACAGGGCAGTATCTCGAGAGGAGCTACTGAAAAATGTGTGGAAATTTGATTATGAAGTGGATACCAAAGCCTGTGATGATGTGTTAAAAAGACTGCGAAAAAAGCTAGTAAATACCAATGTGCGAATATCAGCAGTGTGGGGTTTTGGCTTTAAATTAGAGCTGGAGGGGTAGAATGAGGACAATAAGAGATAAAATTTCCCGACCTTTTCTAGCTATAATAATACTTATGCCCATAGGGATACTGTTAATTTTTAATATTATAGTGTCCTTTTACACTAGGGCTGAGGCAGAGAAAGACCTACAAAATGCCGTAGCTGAGATAACAAACACCATTAGCTGGGTGGAAAGTGAATATGGTGCTTTGGATAGTGTTACAGGAAATAGACCTAGGCTAGAGGCTTTTATGGAGCAAAACCAAAGAGCGTCACAAAGTGGGGAGGATCTACCTAGTATAACTAACATTATCCGAAACCAAAGCCACAGCACCTCGGCAGAGCTGGTGGTATTTGATAAAAATGGTGAGCTATCTCAGATATTTGCCACAGAAAGCTTTGTGACAGATGAACTTGCCCAGAAAATTTATGGGGAAGCCTCTCTGTTAGAATATAATGAAATAGGCACAGTAGACTATGATGGGGACAGGTATTATATTATTGATGTGGAGTATACCACCGTAACGCCAAAGGCAGTAGCGCCTACTAATAAGGTGGTATATATATCTAAGGGACTGATTATAGATGAGTTTGTACAGGCAGTAAATGTTGTGTTAATAGTTGTATCGGTAATAATAACCTTACTGGCACTTATGGTGTCATATAAGGTGACAAACTCCATTGCAAAACCTATTGAAAAGCTAACAGCACAGGTAGAGGGTATGAAGTCCAATGAGATACTACTTATAGATAATGGCAGTGATAGTGTGGAGCTTATAGGGCTAACCACCGAGATAAATGCGCTAAATAAGAGGATATATCAATATGACCAGTCCCAAAAGAACTTTCTACAAAATGCCTCCCACGAACTGCGTACTCCCTTAATGAGTATACAGGGTTATGCAGATGGTATAGAGATGGGAGTGTTTGCTGATGCCAAGGGCACTGCTCGCCTAATATCCGACCAGTGCAAAAGATTAACTAAACTAGTGGACAGCCTACTATCTCTAGCAAGGGCAGAGAATTTCAGCAGTAATAATAAGCTTGAAAGAATAAACCTAAGCCAAAGTATACACCAGCTACTAAATTGCTACAAAGGTTATGGATTATCGGAGAATATAGAGGTAAAAACGGATATTACAGAGGATATATATATTCTAGGCAATGGGGAGTTATTACAGGGCTCTGTAGGAAATATACTATCCAATGCCATAAGATACGCCCAGTCTAGGGTGGAGATTACTGTAGCCACAGTAGATAATAAAGCTGTTATAACCATTAAAGACGATGGTAAAGGAATAGAAAATCCCGAGATAATCTTTGATAGATTTGTCAAAGGCAGTGATGGTAATTTTGGAATAGGATTATCCATAGCAAAAACCTCACTGGAAATGATGAAAGCAGATATAGAGGTTTATAATAATGGGGGAGCAGTATTTAAGATTACTACTGTCACCCTAGGGTGACAGTAGCCACAATAGAATAATATAAAAAAACACCTAATCACAGGCTTTATACCTTGTGATTAGGTGCTTTAAATTTTAGGCTATAATATAATTTTATCTTAATCCTTGATAAATAATCTAAGTGTTAAAGATGATTACACAGCTCTGGGAATTTACAGGAACATTTCTTTAAATCAAAGGTTGCCTGTAGCAGTTCCCTAGTGTATTCATCTAGGTTATCTATACGAATGTCCTTAGTGTTTATTATCTCGATTAATTTAGAGTTTTTCATTACTACAATTCTATCAGATATATTGGTAACCAGTGCAATATCATGACAGATAAATAAAATAGTTAGATTATATTCCTTTTGGAGTTTTTTTAGTAGTTCCAGTATGCTGTTTTGAGAAATTACATCTAGGGCACTGGTAGGCTCGTCTAATAGTAAAATTTCAGGCTTTAAGGTTAATGCTCTAGCGATATTTACTCTCTGCCTCTGTCCACCACTCATTTCATGGGGCTTTTTATTTAAAAAAGATTGGTCAAGACCTACACTTTCTAAATAGATGGTAGCAGTTTCCTCTATTTGGCTTTTAGAGATAAGCTTAAAATTCAGCAGTGGCTCGCAGATAATATCTTTTACCTTCATCTTAGGATTAAGGGACTGGCCTGTGTCCTGTGATACAAATTGTAGATTTTTTCTGCTTAGTCGTAGCTCCTTAGGATTTAGCTTAGTTAGGGATAAATCCTTATAGTAAACCTCACCACTTAAAGGCTTTTCCAAATTAGCAATTATCCTAGCAAGGGTGCTTTTTCCACTGCCACTTTCTCCCACAATAGCTAGAAACTCCCCAGCCTTAACATCAAAGGATATATCATCACAGGCATAGGTGTTGTGAAAGACTTTGCTTATATTATTTATTTTTAGTATTTCACTCAATTAGCTCACCTTCAGTCTTGGGATATTGGCAATTAAACTTTTGGTATACTGGCTCCTAGGATTTGTTAGGATTTCCTCTGCAGAACTTATCTCCAGAATTTCTCCATTTTGCATTACAGCAACTCTATTTGCCATAAATATAGCTAGTGGAATATTATGGGTTATCATTAGAATAGTAACATTAAACTCCTCTTTAAGCCTTACAATCATATCAATTACCTGAGCTTGGGTAGTTACATCTAAGGCGCTAGTAGGCTCGTCTAATAGTAGCAGTTTAGGTGCTAGGGACAGGGAAAAAGCCAGCCCCACTCGCTGCATCATACCACCACTAAGCTGAAAACTGTAGCTGTTCATTACCTTTTCCTCTAAACCTAGCTGTTTTAGTGTTTTTACTGCTAGGTCGTAGGCTTGGGATTTATTTAGGGTTTTGTGCTTTCTAATATACTGGGTAAACTGTACACCGATTTTTCTTACTGGATTTAGCATTGCCCTAGTATCCTGAAAAACAATGGAAATCTCTGTAGGGCATACTCGGGTAAGGATTTTATCTTTGTAGAAAATCTCGCCTTTATCCACCTTAGCACTTTCTGGTAGTAGGTTCATAATAGTTTTTAAAAGGGTGGTTTTACCACTGCCACTTTCCCCAACTATACAAAGAGTTTCCCCCTCTGTAAGTGAAAAATTCACATCTTTTACTACAGCTTTGTTATTATAGGAAATATTTAAGTTTTTTATTTCTAACATATCTAGGACAATCCTTTCGGTAGCTTATAAAATATTTTCACAGCTACTTATGTATTTAAATGATCTCGAATTTTATCACTAATTAGATTACAGGTGCTTACAATAAAAAATAGCGCAAGTCCTGGGAAAACTACTAGATAGGGGCTGTAAAGCATATCTGACCTACCGTCACTTATCATATAACCTAACTCTGGAATACTGGAAGGCACTCCAAATCCCAAAAAGGACAGGGCGGATATTTCCAGTATAATAGTACCTATATCGGTGCTGGCTGTTACCATTAAAGGGGTAATAATATTAGGCAGAATATGCCTTTTAATAATATTTATATTAGTTGTCCCTGATATTAGGGCAGTTTTTATAAATTCTACACTCTTAATCTTTAGCACTAGGCTGCGAGAAAGTCTAATGTACTTACTTACAGTAACTATAAAGATGGCAAACATGGTATTGGGAATGCTAGGCCCCATAATTCCAGCTAGGGCAATGGCTAAGACCATTGAAGGGCAGGAAATAAGTATGTCGGATATTCTCATAATTACACTGTCAGTAATGCCACCTAGATAACCACTTATCACACCTAAAATTGTTCCTACAGTGGATATAAGAAAAACCAAAACCACCGATATAACCACCGAGGTGCGAATACCGTAGATTACACGAGAAAAAATATCTCTGCCTAGTTTGTCTGTGCCAAATAGATTAGTGCCATTAGGGGTAAGGTAGGCGCTTTTTAAATCTCCCACATTGGGGTCAAAGGGCGCTATAGGATTTCCGAAGGCAACTATTACTAATAATATAACTGCTAGTATACCTAGAAGAATGATGTATATTTTATTTTTCATTTTACCCTCCATTTTTCAGACGAGGATCAAGATAGGGGTAAGCTATATCAACCAAAAGATTTGCAATCATATATATTACAGAAATTATCAGTACATATGCTTGTATTAGATTATAGTCATAGGCAGTAATAGCATTTACTGCAAGACTTCCTATGCCTGGGTAGGAGAAGATTACCTCTACAACAGCCACTCCAGAAAGCAATGAGCCAAAGGACAGTGCTAAAAGGGTAACCATGGGAGGCAGTATATTTATTAAAACATCATGGAAGATAATATGTTTCATCTTAAAACCACGGGCTTTTGCCCCCCATACATAGTCCTTAGAAAGTTCGTCTAAAACTATGGTGCGCAGTTGTCTTATGTATTTGGCTGACATGGCTATAGCCAGTGTAAGGGAGGGCAAAATCATAGCCTCAAAATTAATCTTAAAGGGTACTACTGGTAGAAAGTTTAGCTTAAGGGCAAAAAAGTACAAAAGCAAAGTCCCTACAAAAAAATTAGGAGAAGATATGCCAAAAAAAGTATAACCTCTTATGATATAGTCAATAAAGGTATCTTTTTTCACAGCTGAGATAATCCCTAAAGGCAGGGATATAACTATCATAAATACCAGTGAGATTACAGCTAGGTAAAAGCTGTTTATAAGCCTAGGTAATATAAGGCTGGAAACTGGTGCACTTAGAGAATAAGAATAGCCTAAATCCCCAGTAAGAACCCCAGTAATCCAGTTAAAATACTGCTCTAAAAATGGTTTATTAAGTCCTAAAAGCTCCCTTGTTTCCTCTATAACCTGTTCTGAGGGAATGGAACCAGAAGAAATATACATGGTGCGAATAGGATCTCCAGGAGATAGGTAAATTAGCCCATAGGTTAGAATACTTATGCCAAGCAAGGAGATTATAACCTGTATTATTCTATTATAAATGGTCTTTTTGTTCAAAATCTTGCTCTTTTCTATATTAATTCAAATTTATCACTTGCATATAGGTGCATATCAAGAGGTGAAATCATCTTATATTTAGCGATTATATTTTCAAAGTATAGCTTTAGTTCATCTAGGGATATTACAGCCCTATTAGTTATAATTGAGTTAATAATTGGTGGTTCATTTTGTATGAAATTTGTTAGTGTTTTCCCACTATAACAGCCAAAATACTTAATAACATTGTCGCAAATTAGTTTTTCTGTAACCGATAGCTTAAAATCCTCCTGAGAGGTAAATACAAAATCACTTATAACTACATTTTCAAAGTTTATTTTATTATCCAGTAAAGTAAGGGTGCTAGAGGTTACATTTTCCTTGTAAAAAGCCAGATGGAAGCCCATGACATAGTACATAAGTTTATAGATAGAATACTGGGTTATATCTTCGCATTTAAATAATATATAGTTAAATACATCAAAGGTATCGGTGCTGTTCTTTATTAATTCAAGGGTGGTGGATTTGCTTTTATTGTAAGCACTAGCTGAAATTAAATCCTTACGCTGTTCCAGTAGTTTTAAATAAGCAGAGGGGGATTTATATATTTCTGATAAAACATTGGAATAGGTGGCAGAAGGGATACTTCCCTCATAATATCGAGTAAAGGTTAGTTCACCCCAACCTAAAATGATGGATAAAGGACGCTTCCCGATGGTATATCGTGCCGGTAGCTGTCTTATTATATCCTGAGATAATATACCATGATGCTGACGGAAGGTATCATCTAGTATCTGCTGATTAAGTTTTAGGATTTCGTTATCTGAAATTTCATGCTGACAATCAGAACCATATATCTTCTTGCCCTCATATTGGATTTCTTCCCCTTTTAGTGTGCCTTTTAATGTGGTGCTCTTTACTTCAAGCTCTACATCGTGATTACACTCTTGGCAAAATTTCTTATTTCTATCCATATTATCCCCTTTATTAATATCAATTAAAGCTAGTATATAATAAAACAATAGTATTGTCAATTGATACAACTATAGTGGGTTTAAATAAATTTTACATAAATATTGACATTAAAACATATACAATGTATAATTAACACTTGTAACAATGTATCAATGATACAAAGTTAGTGTACAGAAACCGTAAGATGAAACTTTACTTGTTTTCGGACAAAGGGGAATTTAAGATAGCTATGCAAAAATCACCAAACCACCGAAACTAATCAAAAAGGATGGTTATAATTATGAGAAAAAAACTTTTAGGGGTAATGATTTTATCCATGGGGCTAATACTTGCCAGCTGTGGACAGTCTACAGATAATGGGGTAAAGGACACATTAACGGTAGGGTGTAGTAATTTTTCTAACTCCCTTGACCCCTCAGCAGATGCAAACTCTGCTTGGGGCACAGCTAGATACGGCATAGGGGAAACTCTATTTATCTTTGATGAGTCCATGAATGCTGTCCCTAACCTTGCTACAGGATACACTGTAAATGAGGACAAAACAGTGTGGGAGATAAGTCTTCGTGATGATGTATACTTTACAAATGGCACCCAGATGACTGCAACCACAGTTAAAGATAGCCTAGATTATATCTACACACAGGAGGCTACTGGGGCAGGGGCAAATAAAGTGTCCCAGTTTATTTTAATGGAGGGGGTAGAAGCTGATGATAGCAGTAATACCATAACTATTACCACCTCAAAACCCTATGTAGACCTATCTAAAATCCTATCCCATGTAAACTTTGTAATTATAGATGTTAATGGCAGTGAGGATATGGACTTAATGCCAATAGGCACAGGCCCCTACCTAGTTACGGAACATAATGTAGGTGTATCTGCAAAACTTATTGCCAACGACAATTACTGGAAAGGCGATGTAGGATTTGAAAACCTAGAGCTTATCTACATGACCGACAGCACCACTAAGGCACTGGCACTACAATCTGGAGATGTGGATTTAGTGGACAGCATTACCACCTCCAAGGATTTAGAGTTTTTAAGAAATTCAGAGGATTACAATGTTTATGAAACCCTTAGTGCAAGAACAGCTTTCTCCTATATTAATCAAGAGGGTATTTTAGGCAATGATGTATTAAGAGAAGCAGTGCTACTTGCCATTGATGACCAAACAATTGCAGAAATTACCACCGGTGGAATATACACAGCTGGCTACGCAATACTGCCAAGTACCTTGGATTATGGTTTTGACCAGTTAGAGGACAAAACTCCATATGATATAGAGAAAGCAAAGAAACTTCTTGATGATGCAGGAATTGTAGATAGTGATGGCAATGGTATTCGAGAGCTTGATGGTGAGGACATAGTCCTTAGCTATATTGGAACAACAAGTAAGAGTCTAGATGTTATCTGCGAGGCAGTGGAGATAAACCTACAGGAGCTAGGTATAGGGATTAGTCTACAAATTCTTGACTCAACCACCCTGTGGAATATGACTACATCAGGGGAGTTTGACCTAGCTAGCTGTAGCTGGATGACCGTTCCAGATGGTAGCCCAGTGTCCTTCCTTGAAAGCTTCTATTCTAAAAGCCCAAGCAATATGAATCACGGTAATTTTTACAGTGAAGAATATGACTCACTATATGAGCAGTTAATAGTAGAGATGGACGCAGATGTACAAAAAGAGCTTATTACCCATTTACAGCAGGTACTAATAGATGAGTCCGGTGTTATGGTACATGGAGTGTACACTAGTAATCTAACTAGCAATGATTTAATCACAGGTGTGGTTATGCCAATGTCAGAAGCCTACTGGGTAACCTCCCAGATTAAACCAGCACAGTAATACATAATAAATTTTGGCTTTTTATCAATAGTTAATGTGAAATTATATAGGCACCCCAACAATTGATATAGAACCTAAATAATAAAACACCTAATCTTTAGCTTAAACTGCTTTAGATTAGGTGTTTTGGTTTTATATCGGTTGTTGTGGGGAGATGGATATGCTATCATTCATATTTGTACCTTAACTATAC
>CAYJEQ010000007.1:0-19652 GCA_964369235.1 uncultured Oscillospiraceae bacterium
CAGCCTAAACACTGGGCATATTCACTTCTAGCTTTGTTATCCTCCTAGCCAGACGGCTAGTATGCCGTCGTCGTCTGCCTAGCTACAAGCAAATATGCTTGGTGTTTAGGTCGCAGATTTTATGATTAGCAGATAGGATTAGTATTAAGGAAAAGCCTTGCAGTAATGCTTTCGCCTTACAATAGGCTTTGACACAGATAGTAAGCCTATCTGCCATCATAAAACTGGTTTGGATTAGGGGTGGGTGGCTAGTTACCCTACTATTGTGCCACCACCGAACACCTTATCACCTTGATAGAACACCACTGCTTGACCTTTGGTAATTGCTCGCTGTGGGCTGTCAAAAACCACCTTTACCCCATCTTCTCCATGAGGGTATAGAGTTGCTGGAGCTTTTTTGTGAGCGTATCGGATTTTTGCCTCTACCTGTACTGGCTGGGTAATCTTCTCTACAGAAATAAGGTTAAGGTCATTAGCAATTAGATAGTCCTTAAATATACCATCTTCCTCAGACAGTACCACTGTGTTATTTTCTGGGATAATATCTGCCACAAACATAGGCTTACCAAAGGTTATACCTAAGCCTTTTCTCTGGCCAATGGTGTAGTTCCATATTCCAGTATGTTTCCCCAACACATTGCCCTCTAAATCCATAAAATTACCCTTAGGGGCTTTTTTACCAGTGGCTTTTTCTAGGAAGGACTTATAATCTCCTGATGGAATAAAGCATATATCCTGACTATCAGGTTTAGAGGCTACTATTAAATCTTCCTTCTTAGCAATAGCTCTAACCTCCTCCTTCTCCATATTACCTAAAGGAAGAAGTAGATGTTCTAACTGTTCCTGTGTTAAGGTGTACAGCACATAGCTTTGGTCTTTTTTATCAAAGGCACCTTTTACTAGGTTGTATCTGCCTGTTTCTTCATCTTTTTCCACCACTGCATAATGTCCTGTGGAGATGTAGTCAAAGCCCATCTGCTTTGCTCTTTCTAGAAATATATCAAATTTAATATATCTATTACAGGCTATACAGGGATTAGGGGTATGGCCTTTTTCATACTGATCTATAAAATAATCTATTACCTTCTCCTGAAATACTTCCTTATAATTAAATACATAGTGGGGTATGTCCAGTTTATTACATACCAGTCTTGCATCATTTACATCGTCTAGAGAACAACATTTGCTATCCTCTCCTGAGGACACATCATCCCACAGCTTAAAGGTAACACCTACTACCTCATAACCCTGTTCCTTTAGCACTAGTGCAGCTACCGAACTGTCAACTCCACCACTCATGCCTATCATTACTTTTTTACCCATAGGTAAACCTCCTAGTTAATCTAATCCTACATATATTCGCTTTACCCTATAGGTAAAAATACATCTTCCATTTTATCATCGGCTCTTTTGTCAAATAGATTTTCCATCCATCTGCCGTAGTTACTTTCCTCTTTATAGCTTATCCACAGCTTGTAGGCAGGATCAGAGGTTAACTCCTCACTGTCCTCCCCTAGAGTTTTTCCTCTTGAGCTATTAAATAGCTTTACAAAATACTCCTCCATAAGGATTTTTTCCTCTGGTGTAGCCTCTAAATTCTCTGTGGATTTCTTTGCTGTTTCCATTAACTCCTCTTGCTCACTATTATAGCTATATTCTGAAAAATTTAAATATTTTTCATCTGATACGCCACTAGCCTCTGCCCATGAATTAACATCTAATTCCTTTACCTTATAACCAATCGTTCCATCGGTATTATAGGTAAGCTGGGTGTATCTATAAGGATAGCTTGTGGTCATATCCACTACAGCCTCATATAGAGGTTGTCCCTTAATATGCTCTGATATAGTATAGGAGCCATGTCGATGTCCACTAATATGTAGTAGCACCCCATATTCTACAAATAACTCTTTTAGCTTATCTCCACCCTCTATATTATAGTGGACTGCTGTTTCATCAGAGGCGTCTTGCAGTAGATTATGATGGCTAAAGGGCAGTACAGCCACCCCTTCTTTTACCGCTAACTGTAGCGAACTTTCCACCCATTCTAAAGTGCTATCACTAATTACTCCAGCCATAGAGCTGGTTTTGTCCCCATAAACATTACAGTCTAAAGACATTACCCATAAACTATCATCAATTTCTGCTAGATAGCTCATGCTGTCTTTATCTGTGCTAATAGCTTCCTTAAAACCAAAATTCCCGTACATCTCAGTAATTTCACTAGCAGATATATTACTATCCATATCGTGATTTCCCATAGTAACATATACTCTTACTCCATCCTTTTCTGCCTTTGATAGTATCTCTATCAAATCCCTATGTTCCTGTAGTTTTCCGTTATTAGTCAGATCCCCTGCTAAAAGCAGCGCTTTTGGAGTATCTGTTTTACTCTCATATATCATTGCTTCTATTATCTCTCGGTGATGTTCCAAGGGAAAATAAGTATCCTGTCCATGAAGATGCCAGTCGGAGGATACATATATAATGCTCTCCTCACTGGGGCTTGCTAGAGTAGGTTTATTGTTTTCTGCCTCTAGTTGGTTGTGGTCTAGAAATGATACACCAACAACTATTAACACTAGTACCAATATATATGATATAATCCTACCCATATTATCCCTGCCTTTCCTAAGGTGTGGGATTTTTTATGCCCACTGGGTTTATTTTTCTGTGTCGGTTTCTAGGGTTTTCTCGGTAATAAACTTGGGTCGTTCTTTTACTTCCTTGTAGATTTTACCGATATACTCCCCTATTACCCCAAGGCATAGTAGCTGTATACCACCTATCATCCATATAGAGGTTGCTAAAGTTGTCCAACCATCTACTGTATTACCGAAAAATCTCACAAATAGGAAATATCCCATCATAAATAAACTAACTAAAAATATAAAAAATCCCAATGCTGTAATTAGCCTAATAGGTTTTACGCTAAAGGAGGTAATGCCGTCCACTGCAAAGGATAGCATTTTTTTCAGTGGGTATTTGCTTTCCCCAGCAAAACGCTCCCC
This sequence comes from uncultured Oscillospiraceae bacterium, assembly GCA_964369235.1. Taxonomy (GTDB): domain Bacteria; phylum Bacillota; class Clostridia; order Oscillospirales; family Ruminococcaceae; genus CAYJEQ01. The sequence continues at coordinate 3,012 of CAYJEQ010000007.1, forward strand.
TCGGCTGTATTCCACTGTGGTGGTCTTATAGCCAATTAGTGGCACTATGCCTCGCAGAAATAGATTTACCTCTTTAAACTCTGCTAAACCTTCTAAAGCTCGTCTGCTCATTAGTCGGTAATCTGCGTGATTATAAACTATATCCACCCCTAGAAATTTCATTACCTTGTAAAATCCTTGGGCTGTGCCTCGCTTAAAAGCTGTATCGGTTTTTCTATCACTTCTCACACCGTAAACAATGTCATATCCCTCTAGGTATCTATCTATAAAGGCTTCTACTGCCTCTACATCATCCTGTAAATCTGCGTCCATTGATATGGACACATCACAGTTATCCTTAGCATACATAAGCCCTGATAATAGTGCATTTTGATGTCCCTTATTACCTGCAAGTTTTACCCCACCGTAAATATTATCCTTAGAAAATAGCTCCTCTATCATCTGCCATGTGGCGTCCTTACTACCATCATCTACAAATATTATTCGGCTAGTTGGGGCGATTTTACCCTTGTCCATAAGGTTTTTCATAACCTCTTTAAGCCTTTTTGCTGTTTCTCCTAGGACTTCTTCTTCATTATAACAAGGTATTACTAAAAATAGTTTGTTATCCATTTATATGACTATTCCTTTCTCTCTGTTTGCAATGTTTTAGGCGATTTTCCATTGCCAGTAAACTGGCATTAGCAAAATTTCACTCCCTCCCAGTGAAAAGCCTCAAAACTTGCAATTTGAAAATTTTATTTTCAAACTTTTTTCCTCATTTCATAAGTGATTATTAAATAGAAAGTGGTGGATTTTCACCTTAACTTTTCACTTTTCATTTTTCACTATATTAATCTTCTATATCTATTTTCTTACTAGATAATTTCTTTGATAATAATAAATATACTGCTGTGATTATTACTGCTATTAGACTTACTATCATACCTGTATCCAGTCCTGGGGTTTTGTAATCAAATCTTATCTCTGCTTCCCCAGCTGGCACTTGAACAGCCATAAAGCCAATATTGGCTTTTTCCACTACAGCTTCCTTACCGTTTACAGTAGCTGTCCAGCCACTGTCATAAGGCACGCTAAAAAACATCATCACCTGTTCTGATAAATTAGACTTTGCTGTAAATCCATATTTATCTATAGTAAACTCATAACAGGAAAGGGCTAGATGTTCCTGATAGTTTTCCCCAAAATTCACTGTATTAGAGGAAAAACCAGTTAAACTCTCGTTAATAGTGGCATACTGTCTATTTCGTCTTACGGCTTCTCCGTCCTCTAATAGTAGTGTATCATACATTTTATCAATTGTCACACTTCCTATAGCTTCTTTAGAAGCAATCTGAGTATATCCAAAGCCCATAGGCAGATAATATTTATTCTCATAAATATTAAATTCACCCTGACTGTCCCACAGCTCAAAGCCATGTATCTGCCAGTCATGTTCCTCAGTTTCCTTATCCATAGGCACATAATGCCACTTTACCGATAGTAGGGAGCGTAGGGCGTAGTATTTTGTTTCAGGCTTAGAGGATACATCTCGCTTTATGCCCACTGCTGGGTAAAACTCCATAGTAGACACAGGCACAATAGAATGAAAAGCCTGTATATTAGGTATCTGCCAGTACATGCCTAGATTATCCATAGACTGGTATATATCTGTACGAACAAAGGGATCTTCTTCACTGTGGGTAATAAGCTCATCTCTCATGCCAATTGCAACCTGCCTAATATATGAGCCTGGATCTCCATAGCATTTCCCCAGTGTTATAAACCCCCAAGAAAATCCTACTGCTACAGTGATTATGGCAAGTAGAAGTTTTTCTTTAAATTTTTCTGTGTGTCTTAGGTATTTAAATAGATAGTAGGTAATCAGTACACAGCCAACTGCCACTGCTGAATAAACCCAAAATCTTATAGGATATTTCATAAGCCCTATAGCCCAGCTATCCTCTACATTATCTGGGGTAAGTCCTATAGCTAGTACAAAGAATAGGACTATAAATCCTGTTAGCTTTGTAGATTTTAGAATGGTTTTTGTTCTGCTGTTTTCAAATGCTATTGCAGTAGCTAAACATGCAATTAATATAGGCATATAGTACCATCTAGCATAATAAGAGTGGTTAAACAGCACAAATAAAGCATTAAACCCTGGGATTAAAGCCATTATTAAACTGGTGGCAAGAAGCTTTTTTATCCAGTTTTGTGGGTAACTTTTAAAGAAGGAAAATACCCCAATGGTGGAAACCAGTGGTAGCCAGCCATTCATAGATGACCATTTGGCGTTATGGTCTGGGAAGAAATTAGGCTGGGAAGGTAGATCTGGTGGGAAGAATAGACTTTGTAGTATTGCCCCCTGTCGCTGGTCTGCCCAGTATATCCAGAAATTCCAACCATGTATTAAATCATCGGTGCCAGCTCGGGGATTTCCCATAATAGCAAGTACCGAAGGTAGTAGCACCACAGCAGCCATTAGCAGTCCTATTACAGCCTCAAAGGCTATAAGGAAGAATTTTTTTGGTGTCATCTGCCAGCCTTTAGAGGTCATTCTTATAATTACATAAATAATTACAAATACCACCTCACCGATAAAAAACCAGTAGTTTACCATGGCATTTATGGCTACAGCAGCTATTAGATAGCCTTTTTTATTATTAGTTACCAGTTCCTCCACTGCAATAAGCAGTAAGGGGAAGAATACCACCACCTCATGAAAGTGGTTAAAAAATATATTATAAGTTAAAAACCCTGAAAAAGCATATAGCACTGCCCCCATAAGGCTGTAGTACCTATCCTTTACAAATCGTGATATATATAGGTAGGAGGTAAGCCCAGCACAGGCTGTTTTTAGAATTAACAGTGGTGCTATTAAGTAGGGTATAGCCTCATTTGGAAAAGGTAGTGTCAACCAAAAAAACGGGCTAAAAAGCAGATAGAAACTATAGGAGCCAATAAAATTTGCCCCTAGGTCGGTGTTCCAATTCCAGAAGATTTCTCCATTTCTAACAGCCTCATGGGCAAGGGAATAAAAGGGTATCTGCTGTACATTAAAATCCCCTAAAAAGAAGAAACACCCCAGCTCATATATAGTAAAAGGTATATATATAATCATTGCTACAATAAGGCATAAGCTAAAGGCACCTTTAGGTGAGGTGAATTTGTTGATGTCTGGTGTTTTAATCTTTTACTCCTCCTTAAACAGTGTGGTTAGGGTGACAGTAGCCGAACACACGCTGGTTTTAACAGAATAATTTTCACTAATACTGCTTTAAAACCTTTGATAATACATAAAGTATTATCTACAGGCTTTTCATTGTCTTAGCAAAAATTATCTCTGGTAAAACTGCATGGCACCCAAAACTATGCAGTTTTGTGCAGTTTGGCATCTGAATGACGAAGCCCTGCTTGCCGCAAGGCGAGGAATAAAGGTGACAAAATGCCAAAAATGGTCTGTTTTGGGCAGTGCGGGTTCGACTACTGTCACCCTAACTGTATTTTAAGCTAATTAAAGCCTGCTGAACAACCCAAAAACATACTTATAGGTTTATTTAATATGTTTTTGGGTGTTTAGAAGTGCAAAGTTTTTAATCCATTATTATAAAAACTTTGCACTCTGAATTTGGAGTATAGCTCCAAATTCAGGCAGGCTGAAAATCTCCCATCTTAACCTCAAAACGCCCTTGTTTTGAGGTTAAATCGCCACAATATTGTGGCGATTTATAACTGTGTGCTTAGCACCCAGTTATTCAGTAAGCATTAATTATAGGTAAATATTTGCTTTACTATAGATTTTTAAATATAATTATTGTATAATAATCTTTGATTTTATGATAAAACCTACTGCTATCTATATTATTTTATACATATTATAATAACGCAGCTAGTTTATTGTATCACAGTTTTTTAAAAAATTCAATTTACCAGTAAAATATCTTAGAAAGGTTATTTAAGACCATGAAAAGCCATTTTTTCGCTCTCCTTTCCCGTATGAAATACATTAATCGTTGGGGGCTTATGCACTCGGCAAGAAAAGAGAGTTTAAGCGAGCATACTGTAGACACTGGTTTTATTATCCACTGTCTAATCTCTATACACAATAAAAAATTCGGTGGCAATCTCTCGGCTGGTGAAGGGGTACTTTACTCCCTATACCACGATTGTAGCGAGATATTAACTGGGGATCTGCCCACCCCTGTAAAATACTACAATAAAGACATTATTAATGTGTATAAAGACATTGAAAATATTGCTAATAACAAACTGCTCAGTTTACTACCCTCAGAGATGGTGGACTGTTATTCACCTTATTTAAACTGCCCTGAGGAAAGCCCCTACCATATATTTTTAAAGGCTGCTGATAAAATATCAGCACTTATAAAATGTATCGAGGAAAAACGCCTAGGCAATAGGGAATTTGACAGTGCTTACGAAACAATTCTTAAGTCCATTAAGGATATGAACATGGAGGAGGCTAATATCTTTCTTGAGAGTTTTATCCCCTCCTATGAACTAAACCTAGATCAGCTTAAAATAAATCAGTAGATGACATCAGTTTTGTGGTTTAGTGGATTTTCTATGGAGATTTCCTCCATTATAAAACCGAAAACCCACAAAACACCGAGAAAGGAATAATTATTATGAATACAGTTAATTCTAGAAGAACTACTATACAGATTTCCCTATTAATTGCTGTTATGCTAGTCCTTGCAACCACCCCCATTGGTTATATTAATCTAGGGGTAATCCGTGCAACTACTATGCATATTCCAGTTATTATTGCTACCATAGTTTTAGGTCTTAAACCTGGGCTAATGGTCAGCTTTGTTTTTGGTCTTACAAGTATTGCCACTGCTACCTTTAACCCTGTGGCAACATCTTTTTTATTCTCTCCATTTTATTCTTTAGGTGAGATTAAAGGTAATGTGTGGAGCTTATTTATCGCTATTGTTCCTAGACTTATGATTGCAGTTGTAGGTTTCTTAAGCTATAAACTGGTTTTTAAATTCACCCAGAAAGTTTCCCTAGCTGCTGCTATCGGAGGATTTCTTGCCTCTATTACCAATACTATACTAGTTCTAGGTTGTATTGTGGTGTTCTTTGGGGAAAGCTATGCACAGGCAATTAATATTCCTGTAGATACCCTTATGTTTTTTATTGCTGGTATTATCGGCTCAACTGGTATTGCTGAGGCAGTTGTTGCCTCGGTGCTAACAACTATGATTGCTGTACCACTTATTAAAATGAATAATAAAGGTTAATCTTAATCTAAAAAATTTACAATGAAAAGTTTACTAAGTCACTGAAAGGATGCTTAAATATATGAAAGGTATTGTTCTTGCAGCTGGTAAGGGTACCCGTTTATACCCTGTAACCACCCACATTCCAAAACCTCTACTACCAATTTATGATAAACCATTAATCTACTACCCTATCTCACTGTTAATCGGTGCAGGTATTAAGGAGATTTTAGTAATAGTGCCACCGGAGGACATGGAGCCCTTTGTTAAACTACTAGGTGATGGTAGTAAATATGGAGTTTCCATTATCTATAAGGAACAACCTGTTCAGCGTGGTATTGCCGACGCCTTTATAATTGGTAGGGAGTTTATTGGTGATGATGATGTATGCCTAATGCTTGGTGATAATATATTCTTTAGTGGTGGTATCGAAACTGCCATGAGAAAAGGTGTTGCTAATCCTAATGGAGCTATGGTATTTGGTTTATATGTAAAAGATCCTCGACCTTTTGGGGTGGTGGAATTTGACAGTGATGGCAGAGCTATCTCTATCGAAGAAAAACCAACTAATCCAAAATCCAACTATATAATCCCTGGTATCTATTTCTATGATAATAAGGTAATAGATATTGCTACAAGTATTAATCCTTCTGCTAGAGGAGAGCTAGAGATTACTACTGTTAACGAAATCTACCTAGAAAATAATCAGCTAAAGGTGGAAAAGCTGGGCACTGATATTAACTGGTTTGATGCTGGTACACCTGATAGTATGCTAAATGCTGCCAGCCATATTGCAAAGTATCAAAAGGAAAATAATACTATGATAGGCTGTATTGAGGAATGTTCCTATAATGCTGGTCTTATTAATAAAGAACAGTTAAAAAATCTAGGGGAAAACCTATGTCAAACCCCCTATGGTAACTATCTGCTATCATTATAATACTACAGGTTAAAAATTATTTTACTCACCTAATATCTAGGTGGGTAAAATTCTATACTTTATTATATAAGGAGATTTTATTTTGAAAAAGATTTTATTTACTATTTTAACTATATCTTTATTATTAGTAGGCTGTGAAACACGCAGTGAAACCCCTACTATGGAGCGACCTAATCCCAGTGCTACTGCTACCCCTTCTCCAACCGAAACTCCTGTAGCTACTTCCCAGCCTGATCAGTCCAGTGAGCCTTTAGAAAGTGATGAGCCTGAGGAAAATCTTGCTGATATACTGTCCCTTGAGGTTTTTGGTTCTAGTGAGCTAGACAGCTCTATTATCCGTATACTTATGACACTAGAAAACCCTACTGATGAATCCCTACAAGTAGGTCAAGGTTTTTATATAGAGAAAAAACAGGAGGATGGTAGCTATGTAAGGCTAACACCCCCTGCTGGCGATGTTTATGGAATACTAGACACAGCTTCTTACCAGTACCCTATCCCACCAGAAAACACAGGGGAAATAGGTGCTTATATTGGTGCTCTTGCTGTAACTAACCCTGAAACTGGTGCTACCTTAATACCTGAGGGAGATTATAGGATTTATATTACCATAGATGATACTGATATTTTTACAGAGTTTTCCGTAACTGGTTCCCCAGAGGCTTCCAGTCTAGGCTCTCTTATTAATGTAAGTGCCCAGCATCAGTTCTACCCTAATGACACCGAAGAAATTACACTATATATAAATAATCGTACTGATCAGGAGCTAGCTTATAGCCCTTATCCTGGTCTTGAGTACCTTAATAATGACAGTGGTAACTGGGAAATGGTTACAACTATTAGTGATGGTTCTGTTCCAGCAATTGCTGCTATAGCCCCTGCTAATAAAACCACCACCGGCACAGTATCTCTATCAGATTACGAAAAACCACTTGCCAGTGGTAGTTATCGTCTAGTATATAGCTTTATCCCTAATGAGTTTCACTATGGGTTTTTTATGGTGGAGTAAAGATTCCTATCCTCTTAAAATATTACATATTCCATATAAATGTAACCTTTTCTATGGCATCTTTTATCAGTTAATGCAGATGGGTGATGCTATATTTATTTTTATACATTATTAATAGTATATGAACAACTTAGTTTTTTACAGCATTTTCCACAATTTATATTACATTGTTAACCAATCACTGTACTAAAGTCCTATATATTTCGATGTGTTTTATGTCTTAGTTATTTTTATTATTTTTTCACTGTTGTGCATATCTAACAAACAAATCTCATCTTCCATAAGATAATCACCTGCTTTATCGTTAAAACCTTAAACATAATGCATAAAAAAGTAATAAAATTATATTTTTATACAAGAATTGTTTACAATTACATAATTATATAGTATAATACTATCATGAATGCAGACTATATTCATGTAACAATACCATGGTCATATTGCTTATTATCTTTGAAAAGGTTGTTACTGGTATCTTATCAAAAATAATAATCCTATATGTGGTCTGTATATCAAAAAAGTCATTTTAGGAGGAATAATCAATGGCAAACAATCAAAAAGCCACAAAGACTACTGGTTTTCTAGCCGTAGTTGAGCGTGCTGGTAACAAACTACCACACCCTGTAGCACTATTCGCACTTCTAGCAGCTTTCGTAGCGGTACTATCCTGGATACTATCCATGATGGGTGTATCTGCAACAGGTATGCTAGTTTCTGGCGGAGAGCTAAAAGAAACAACTGTAACAACTGTAAACCTACTTAACGGTGAAGGTATTGCTTGGATGCTTACTTCTGCAGTTAAGAATTTTACAGGTTACGCACCTCTAGGTACAGTTCTTGTAGCTATGCTAGGTGTTGGTGTTGCTGAACAGAGTGGTCTAATTAACGCCCTACTAAAACGCACAGTACAGGTTACACCTAAGCAGCTAATCACACCAGTGGTAGTTTTCCTAGGCGTTATCTCCAACATCGCTTCCGATGCTGGTTATGTTGTACTTATCCCACTAGGTGCTATGATTTTCCGTGCTTACGGTAAACATCCTATCGCTGGTCTTGCTGCGGCATTTGCTGGCGTATCCGGTGGTTTCTCTGCTAACCTACTTGTAGGTACACTTGATCCACTACTAACAGGTATCTCCCAGGAAGCTGTTTCCATCATTTCTTCCACTTACGAAGTAAATGTTCTTGGTAACTACTACTTCATGGCAGTATCTACATTCCTAATCACAATCGTTGGTACACTTGTTACTAACAGTGTTGAAAAAAGACTAGGTACTTACGATGGTACACTTCATGGCGAAGAAGACAGCAACCTAAGAGAACTATCTGCATCTGAGCAGAAAGGTCTAAAACTTGCTGGTATCGCTATGCTTGTATTCGTTCTTGTTATTGCTATCGCTTCTTTCCCTGCTGATTCTTTCCTAAGAAATGCAGAAGGTGAAATCGTTGGTAGCCCAACATCACCTCTAATTAGCTCCGTTGTTATCCTAATCGGTATGTTCTTCTACATTCCCGCTGTTGTATACGGTAAGGCTACAGGTAGCTTCGGTAAAGGTACTAAGGACGCATGTGTTGCTTTAGGTAAAGCTATGGCTTCTATGGGTGGTTATGTTGCTCTTGCATTTGTAGCTTCTCAGTTCATCGCTTACTTTAACTACACTAAGCTAGGTACAATCCTTGCTATAGAAGGCGCTAACTTCTTCTCTACAGTAGATATTGGTCTAATCCCACTAATGGTACTATTTGTTCTATTCTCTGCTTTCATCAACCTATTTATGGGTTCTGCATCTGCAAAATGGAACATTATGGCTCCAGTATTCGTTCCAATGTTTATGCTATTAGGCTACTCCCCAGAGCTTGCACAGCTTGCATTCCGTATCGGGGATAGCTCCACAAACCTAATCACACCTCTAATGAGCTACTATGCTATTATCGTTGTATGCGCTCAGAAGTATGATAAAGATGCTGGTATCGGTACTCTAACAGCTACAATGCTTCCTTACAGTATCGCATTCCTAATCACATGGACAATACTACTAATCATCTGGCTAACAGTTGGCTTCCCAATCGGTGTAGACACAGGTCTATACTTCATGGGTTAATAGTTAAGTAGTATATAAAATTAACTTTCTTAAAGAGGGTGGATGAATTCATCCGCCCTCTTTTTTCTAGACAAAGTCTACAAAAAGACATAATAGAAAAGATAAAATACAAGGAGCTAAACTTGAAAATAAGTGAATAATACACAGGTATATGAGCTTAGTTTGAAAGTTTTTAGCGACACAGTAGTTGACTTTTTTATTTTGTCTAAGAGGGTGGAGGTGTTTATTTACCCTCTTTTTTTATTTGTAAACAAATTGTTATCCCCATTTACAGCTATAAATCCTAGTGGTATAATGGGCATTAAGATGTAAATTACAAAATAATTTGCATACTATACTCCAGCAAATAACAGTTATACACACAACTAATTTATATAATATAAAGGAGAAATTATTATGAGCACAATTGACAAAAACGCATTAGTAGATCGTCTGCTTGCTTATGTTCAGATAGACAGCGAAACAGGTGATGAAGGCGCAATGACCGAAAGACTTGTAAAGGATTTTATAGCACTAGGCTGTGAAGTATACACAGATGATATTAAGGAAGTAGCTAACACAACTGGAGCAAATGTATATGCTGTACTAAAGGGCGATCCTAACCTAGAGCCACTAGTATTTAGCTCCCATATGGATACAGTTATCCCAGGTAAAGGTGTTAAGCCTACTGTTTGTGATGATGGTTTTATTAGAACTGATGGCACTACTGTTTTAGGTGGTGACGACAAGGCTGGTATCTGTGCTATTATGGAAGCTATGGCTGCTGTATCTAAAGTACCTGGCCACAGAACAGTTGAAGCTATTATTACAGTTCGTGAAGAAAGTGGTATGCACGGTGCTAAAAACCTTGACTACTCTAAAATCACAGCTAAAAATGCTATTATCCTTGATTCCTCCGGTGGCCCTAACGACATTATCTCCGGTGCACCTGGACAGAACAAGATTACTGTAAAGATTATCGGCCGTAAGGCTCATGCTGGTGTTGAGCCAGAAGCTGGTATTAGTGCTATTCAGGTAGCTGCTCATGCAGTTGCTGCAATGGAGCTACTAAGAGTTGACTTTGAAACAACCTGTAATATTGGTACTTTTAAGGCTGATGGTCCTACAAACATCGTTACTGAATCTGTAGATCTAGTAATGGAAGTTCGTAGCCGTAACACAGATAAGCTAGTTAACCACACAAACCATATTATCCAGTGCATCACCGATGCTTGTGAGAAATTCGGTGCTACATTTGAGCATACAGTTGCTACAAGCTACCTAGGTTACTTCCATGAAGATAGCCATCCTCTAGTACAGCGTGTAATGGAAGCAGCTAAATCTGTAGGCCTAACCCCAGCTACTAAGATGAGCGGTGGTGGTAGTGATGCTAATATCTTTAACCAGAATGGTATCGCTGCTCTAAATATGGGTGTTGGTATGCAGAAGGTACACACAACTAACGAACAGCTATGTATTGCCGATATGGAAAATGCAGCAAAAGTTTGCCTTGAGCTAATGAAGGGTTAATCCCATAAAATAAATTACAGCTAGTAAACATTGTTTACTAGCTGTTTCTTTTTCCCTGTAAAACATACTTATATTAATTCTCATAGATCTATACTTATAAATAAAAGTATCCACCAAAATTCACCTGTTAACTTTATTGCAACTATCTTTACTTTCTCATAATTTTCTCTAGGGCTTTTCCTTTAGCTAGTTCATCTACCACCTTATCATAGTAGCGAATTTCCTTCATGGTGGACTGTTCCATTTCTTGAATTTTCACCCCACAGATTGAGCCTGTAATAAGATGCCTATTAGGATTTAGTTGTGGTGCATTTCCTATGAATGTTTCCATATCCACATCACTGTTAAGCTGATTTAAAAACTCCTCTTTACTATATCCTGTTAACCAACAGGAAACCTCTATTAGTTCCTCCTCTGTTCTGGCTTTTTTAGTTATCTTAGCTAGGTATAGCTTATACATCTCTCCAAAGTTAAATTTAAATATACTATGACTCATTGTATCCCACCTCTTTTTCTATTTTATTATATGGTGAGATTATACCACCATCTCTATATATAAGTAAACTAAATATTTTGACTATCTACAAGATTAATAGTATAATCATACAATAAAACTAAGGATGGTGATTAATATATATACCAAAGAGTTTAAGCAGGCAAAGAAAATTGTTCTAGAGGCAGATACTCCTAAACGAGGCATTGGTAGACTACAGGAGAAAAATCTTCACGCCATACTTAAACATACCCTAGAACCCTGTGAAGATTTTCATGAAATTAAGGTAGGTAGCTACTTTGTAGATATAAAAAATCACCAAGGGATTATAGAGATACAAACAAGAAACCTTAATGCAATAAGGAACAAACTCACTAACCTTCTAAAGGAAAATACCGTTATCCTAGTACACCCTCAGCCTAGTGATAGGTGGATTGTCTGGATTGATAATGAAACTGGCTTAGTTAGTAGCAAAAGAAAAAGCCCTAAGAAAGGTAGTGTATACCAGAGCTTTCTTGAGCTTTATAAGATTAAATCTCTATTAAATCATCCTAATTTAAGACTGTGGATACCACTGGTAGACATTGAGGAATATCGCAATCTAGACGGTTGGAGCAAGGACGGTAAGAAAGGCTCCAGCCGTTATAATCAGCTACCTTTAGACTTAGTTGATATTGTTAAGGTAGAGTGTATAAATGATTATTATAAGCTACTACCTAAGGAGCTTATTACCAATTTCACCACTAAGGATTTTAAAAAGTACAGTGCCACCACCCAACGAATGTCCACCACTGCACTAACTGTACTTAAACACCTAGGTATTATTACTGCTGTAGGTAAACTAGGTCGAAATATTCTCTATAGTAGGTCTGATAGGCTATAAGAATAATGGGTAAGGTGCAAGCGTTAATGGTAGCAAAGCCACTCCATACCTTTTTACTATTACTTTTTACTTTTAGATAATCTATTACAGATTATCTAAAATACCGATTCCACTAATTTTTCACAGTAATCAGGTGAATATACCCAATGATCTATGTGATCTGCATCACTAAAATACTCGTGAGCTGCTGGAGGGTAGTTACTGGCAAAGGCATCTACTATTATTAGTTTTACCTTCATTTTATCAGGGATTAAATTCTTTATGTAGACACTTGCTTGCATACCAGGCTGTACACCTTCCTTTGATTCAGCTAGACCTGCCAGGTTTGGAGTTAACTCTACAAATATACCATAGCTTTCCACCGAACGAACTATTCCTGACACCGTTTCCCCAGCAGAGAACATATTGGCATTTTCCTGCCAACTGCCCAGTAGCTCCTTATGACTAAGCACCAGCCTTCCTGCTGTATCTCTACTGCGTACCACTGCTCTTATTAACTGTCCCACTGTAAACCTGTCCTTAGGGTGGGATATTCTAGACACTGATATGGCATCTATTGGCAGTAGTGAAGGCAGACCACATCCCACATCAACAAAGGCACCAAATGTCTCTAGATGGGTTACCCTACCTACTATTACATCACCAGCTGCTAACCTATCTATATAGTTTCTCTGACAGTCCTCTTGCACCTTCCGTCTTGATAGTAGGGGATAGCTATTGCCATTTGCATCTTTGGTAATTTTTGTAATAACATAGGATACAGGTTTGTTTACCTTGGAAATTAAAGCAATGTCCTTAACCACACCTTCCTTAATTCCTACAGCACCCTCCTCCCTAGGTATCATCCCCTTATAGCTACCCATATCCACTATTAAATTATGGTTATTATCACAGATAACAGCTCTGCTTTCTAGTATAGTTCCCTGTATCATAGCTTCTTCCATTGCGCTAATTGAGGTTAACCATTTCTTATTATCTTGCTTATCAATTAAACAGCCCTCAGGCAGAAATATGCCCATATTAACACCCTTCCTTTCTCTTATATACCCATAGGGTTTTTCAGTAGCTACTACCCTTATTAAGAGTTTTAACCTATGATCTAGACCATGGTAAAGTTCTACATTTAATCTATATTCTAAGAAAGGCTTAATAATTCCACCTATTGTAAATTACCTACTGGGCTGTGCTTAAGGCTATTTTATCTATTTAATTAACATAGTGCTTAAAAAAATATGTTTTACTGCTTTGCAAATAAGTATTTTTGTAACTTTTTTGTAAAATTATCCTTACCCCTTTTATTTTAAATAATAATAAGGTATAATTAATTAAGTTAAACATAATTTTATGAATTTTAAGGAGGACGAATAATTATGAAGAAGATTTTATCCACAATGTTAGCTGCATCTATGCTATTATCCATGGGTGTTACAGCATTTGCTGAAGAAAACATGGAGCTGTTTTTAGACACAGATGATCATCCATCAGGAACTGATATTATCCCAGGTGTGACCTATATGTATGAGGTTAGAAGAATAGACGGCGATCGCGAAAAAAGCGTAGACCGTGATGTAATGGATAGCTATGACTATATTATTGAAGCAGATGATGATCTATCTGTATCCATCCGTCGTTCTGGTGATGAATACTATGCCCATGTTAGAGCTAGTACAAGCCTAAGAGATGAGGATGCTACTTTATCTTTAAGAATTATAACCCTAGACGATGATGACAACGAAACAGGTGTTTGGGATGTTGATTTTGATGTAGATGGCAACTACAGCTACTATGGTGATGATGATACCGTAGACCTAGTAGACGGTGTTTATCTACTAGCAGAGTTTGATAAGAAGACTGATGACATTACCTATGACTTTGATGGCTATGCTGAATATGTAGGCGCTCATACAGGTAGCAATAAGAAGACTCTTTACTTTGATAGTGAATTTGACTATGATCTTCAGGATGACAATCCAGATGCTGATCTAGAGTTTTTAAACTTCTCTGGTGTCGCGCTTGATTACGGACAGATGACTATCTACACAGATTTACCATATATCTATGAAGTAAATGGTAATAGCCTACATGAAGTATCTGGTGCAAAGTTTAATTCTAAGAATGAAGAAATCACATTTAGAACTAATTCTTTAAAAGACTATGTACTATCCGATATAGAACTAGATGATGTTAAGGATGCTAAGGATGATGAAGACGAAAATATAACAACACCTTCCACCTCTACAACTACAACTGCTACAACAACTACAGTAAACCTATCTTCTGCTGTAATTAATGGCGCAAAAAGATCTGGTAGCTATGCAGTAGTAAACATTGGTAACAATAACAAAACAAGTGGTAGTGCTCTTTCTACAGCTGGCACATACCTAAAGTCTGGGGAAAAGCTAATCCTTAGATATGTAAGTGGCAATGCAGTAAAGTATCAGTGGTACATTGATGCTAAAAATGCATCTAGCATTACATCTGACTTTAATCTAGGTGTAACAACTAACTACGCTACTACTGAAACATTCTTTGAAAAATACTTTAGCAATAATGTTGAGGTTATTAGACTAGCAGAAACTGGTTCTATTGGTGCTACAGTTAGCCTAGCTGTTAAGGCTGATCTATCTGGACTAAACACTTCTAGCCTATACGCTTACCTATACAACCCAACAACAAACAAATACGCATTCCACAGCAATCCAACAGTGGATAGCGCTGGTTATGTAAGACTAAACCTAACTTCTGGTGGGGATATCGTTCTTACAGATAAGCCACTAACTTCTAAGTAATTTTAAAAGTATAATATCTTAAATAAAAACGAGATGTGATTTTTCACATCTCCTTTTATTTGCCTATATCATCTATTACCTAACCATTATCTTTGCACTATTAGTAGCCACAACTAAAAATAGAGAAAATCTTATAGCCACCCATTGAAAATCATAGGTGTTTTTTGGTATAATGATATTTTGAGATTATAAGTTAGGAGTTAGTTTGAAACAAAGTTTCAAACTTGGGTTTTGTGCTTTTCAGTCATTATAAAACACACAAAACACCGAGAAAGGAATAAACATTTTTATGGGTTTATTTATTTTTAAATTTACTGTGGTGATATTTTCTTTTATGGTATTTCCTATGTTGGGGTTTATCTGGTCACAGATAACAGGTGACCCAGTAATTGTGATGGGTTTAACTAGTATTTTCTGCTTATTGATGTTTTTTCTTCTGATGTGGAGAGAGGCTATAGAAAAGAAAAAAGAGTTTACTATTTTTTTTACTATTTCATTAGGTATTGTAATTTCACTTACCTCTATGGGTGGGGTTAATGGGCCACTATTATTATTTTGCTGGGCTACTGCTGTGATGATAGCAGGGACCTTTGGAGATAATCTAAATGTTATCAAAAAGACTAACCTAGATAAGCACACTCTTTACAATGCAACTTTACTAGGACTTTCTGATTACTCACCATACAGCCTTAAAAAGCTTATGAATTTAAAGGATCAGCTTAACTCACTGCTGAGTAAAGAGAAGATTAATTTTAAGGAAATCTTCCTTATTTATGACAAGGACGCAAGTCTTATGTTTGCTGGGATTTTACAGGGAGAATGTGTTAGGGAATGTTATCCTCAGTGTCTTGATACATATTATTTAAACCGAGCTAATACATATTCATATAAAATATCCCCTAGCCTAGAAATCACCGAAAATACTTTGGATAATCTTATTAAACAGGGTATTTCTACAGGTACACAGCTACAAAAAGTATCCCTGCTATTTCCTAAAAAAGGAGTAGTAAAGTTTATTAGCATATATTCTAAAATTTATCTATCAGTTATCCTAGACTTTGCAAATCGCTGTAATACCCTAGACATTACCAGTGCCCCAGAAGTTGTAGACCTTATTACATATTCTAATAATTTAGGGATTAATCTATCACCTGAGCTGTATTATAATCTCACAAAACACTATAACTTAAATAAGCTATCTAATTTTGGAATAGATTACTCAAGGTATGAGTATTTTTGTTATGATGATTATATGGATTACTGTGATGAGACTGACTATGAGGATGTTATAGATAATATATTAGAGTGTGATTTACAGGAAATAATTCACCAGTCAAAATATAAAATCGGTGATACATGTTATTACTTTAATAGTACAGGTGAAGAAATAGCAGAAAAAATAATTTTTATATCACTGGTAGAAAGCCAGTTAATCTACTATCTAGTAAATGAAGATAATAATTACCGTACAGTATTACAATGTGATATTAATTATTATATGGAAAATAGAAATGCCTAGTAGGGAGAAGTTTTGAGGTTATTCACTGGAAGGGAGTGAATTTTTTCTATTGCCAGTTTACTGGTAATGCAAAATCGCCTAAAACATTGCAAGCTAAGAGAAAGGAATGGTCATATAAATGATACATATAACAGGGGATACACATGGAGATTTACAAGGTTTTCGCAGT
>CAYJEQ010000007.1:19752-58256 GCA_964369235.1 uncultured Oscillospiraceae bacterium
ATAAATGATACATATAACAGGGGATACACATGGAGATTTACAAGGTTTTCGCAGTAGAAACCTTAAACAGGTGAAAAAAGGCGATTATCTTATAATTTGTGGGGATTTTGGATTTTTGTGGGATAATTCACCTGAGGAGCAGAAAGCTCTTAAATGGTTATCTAAACAGAAATATAATATATTATTTATCCATGGTACTCATGATAATCTAGATATGATTAATAGCTATAATCAAATGGATTTTATGGGTGGACAGGCTAGAGTAGTAGCAAAAAATATCTTCTGTTTAACCAATGGGCATATATTCACCATTGAGGGTAAGAATATATTTGTTTATGGTGGTGGAGAAAGCGATGATATTGATGCTAGAATGGAAAATGATAGCTGGTGGCTGGAGGAACTACCTACTGGAGAAAAATCTGTGGAGGCTATTAATCGTTTAGATAGTTTTCAGGGAGATTTAGATTATGTAATTACCCATCAGGCATATCCTAAAATCGAGTCTGCTTTAACAGGTATCTCTGAGAGAGACCATGGGCTTAACACCATACTTAATCATATATCAAAGAATATTAAATTTGACCGTTGGTTTTTTGGTAAATACCATGTTGATAAAACCATACCACCAAAATATGTAGGAGTGTTTAATCAGGTTATCCCTGCCTATGATAAAAAGAAAAAACAATAATTCGCTGCATCTTATATTAATTTTTGGGGTACTTTACTCTCCCACCATGAGAGAAGTACCCCAACATAATTTTACCTATCTATTTGATAAATAACTGATAAAATTATGATAAGATATATCCTAGGCTATAAGCTTAGGATATGCTTTTTAAAGGATAGATATTTTACAATTTCTAGAAATTATTTGATTTTCATTCTAACAAGTAGTATAATGTAGTAAAGTATTAAACTAATCATCACAAAGAATATGAAAGGTAATTATAACCATGAATGATATTATCAAAAGTCTACTAGAACGAAAATCTGTAAGGGCATTTCAAGATAGAGAAGTTGATAAAGCTATTAAAGATATGCTAATTGAGGCCACCCTTAACGCCCCTACAGCTGGCAATCAAATACTCTATAGCATTATTGATATAAATGACCAGAATCTAAAGAAAGAACTATCGGTAAGCTGTGACAATCAACCTTTTATAGCTTGCGCACCTTTGGTGTATATCTTTGTGGCTGACCATAGTCGTTGGCATAGAAGTTTCTCTTTAGCTGGTGCCCAGCCTAGGGATATTTCTGTTGGGGATTTATTTTTAGCTATTACTGACACTGCTATTGCAGCACAAAATATGGTTGTAGCAGCAGAAAGTCTAGGACTAGGTAGCTGTTATATTGGAGATATATTGGAAAACTGTGAAATCCATCGCAAACTACTAAATCTGCCTACCCATGCTGTGCCTGTATGTATGCTAGTATTAGGCTACCCAACTATACAACAAGAAGACCGTAAAAAACCAGCTAGATTTGACAGTAAATACATAGTAGGAGAAAATAGCTATCCCCACCTTGAAGATAATGAGTTAGTACAGTGCTATAAAGATAGAGCTAGCTTACTAGGTAGTGTACAGGAATTTGATGATTATATGGTTGCTTTTTGCAAGAGAAAGTTTAATAGTGATTTTAGCAAGGAGATGGGACGCTCGGTTGCTACCTATCTAAAAGACTTTGACCAGTAGAAAATGTTACATCATAAATTTATCTATAGAAATCCTAGGTAATATTAGCTTAAATTCTTTGATATTTTTTATACAATATAGCGTAATTTTGGCTATTTATTACCTGTAAACAGCATATAAGTAGAGGCTATTACAAATTATAGGATAAAATTTTTCCATTATTAACTATTTTTTATTATTTAATGAAGATTTAACCTATAATCGGTATATATTTTCATTGTAATTCACTTGTAATTATGATAAAATATTAATAGAATATTCTTTATGAGGTAATACTATGTTATCAAGTACAATTTTACAATTTATCTCCTTTGCTTTCCATGGTACTTTATCTGTGTTACTATGGAAACGCTATCTTGCTAAAACTAGGTTTAATGATCTGGTTATTTTTGCTTTACCTATTTTTCATGGACTAATGGCTCCCATCTTAGTTAATGCCTATAGATATAATAATGTACTTCCCTATATGGCTATTACAGTTTTAGTTTTAATAGAGGTCTTTTTACTATTTAAAGATAAAGCCTTAGGAACTTTAGGAGTGGGACTTGGGCTGGCACTCCACTATTTTACCTGTAGATCAATTACTTTGGCTATTCACTCACTTATAATTGACATGCCTATGTATGAGATACTGCGAACCCCTAACTTAGTCAAAGCAAACACAACTGTTGTTATGCTTGTTCACTGTGTGGTTTTGATTTTGTTTATGTGCTTTATAAAACCTCAGGCTGTGTCAGAAATTATTGACAATAAAATTCTTGCTGTGTTTATAAATGTACAGATGGGATTACTTGTAATCTTCTTTATCTATGCATCTAGTCTATTTACTGTAATCTATCAGTTTGAGGAACTTCCTATACTTCAAATTACTCTACCTATAATGTTACTAATTACCTTCTACATTATGCTTATATTTATGGTTAGACTAGTATCCAATGATGAATACCGCAAAATTATTAGCGACCTTGAGCATAAACTAGATGCTAATCAGATTGTTACTGACGCACTTTTTGATCGTGCGAACATGATTATGGATTTTAATGTGTCTAGGGATACTATCTCTAAAGTTATATTTAATTCAGTTGATGTTCCTTACTTAAAACAAAGCTCCTACACTAGCTTTGCTCACCGAGTATCTGCTACCTTCCACAGTGATGACCAGTATCTGCTAAATAAACTTTCTTCAGAAAATCTACTTAATGAGTTTAATGTAGGTAGAAAAGAAATTTCCTATGAATATCGCTGTATTAAAAATACCTTTGATAAAGAAAATAATATTTTTGTACCTATATCAGGTGATTTTTTCTGGTTTAAAATAACCCTAAAGCTTAAAAAAGATAGTGATTCTGGGGATATTATTGGTCTATATGTTATCGAAGATATCCACCAGGAAAAAGAAGCTGAGCTTAGTCTAATTCGAAAAAGTCGAATCGATCCTTTAACAGGTGCCTTTAATAAAGAAGCTATTAAAGATATTGTTACCGACCACCTTAGCCGAAAACTTAAAGGTATATTATTTGTCTTTGACATTGATAATTTTAAAAGTGTTAATGACAATATGGGACATGCCTTTGGTGATGATCTACTACTAGAAGTACACCAGAAGATATTTAGTGTATTTAGAGAGGAAGATTATATTGGGAGATTTGGTGGGGACGAATTTGTTGCCTTTATCCCCGATATAGATGATGTAGAGGAAGCTACAGGAATTGCTAATAGAATATGTAATAATGTTAAAGCTATGTATGTTAGCGATGATGGCTTGGAAATTGTAATCTCTGCTTCTATTGGTATTGCTGTTTGCCCAATTCATGGTAGCGACTATGACAGCTTATTTATGGCAGCTGACAAGGCTCTATATCGCTCAAAAAGCAAAGGGAAAAACACCTATACAGTTTACAGTAATTAAATTAGCTTTATTATTATTAAGGGGAGATATTCTTACACTTACAAGAATATCTCCCCTTTAAATTTTACCTTAGTTCCCCTGCCCATTGTTAATCAAAGTGATTTCTATACAAAGGTTCTTATATTAAATCTTAGAACAGTACCCAAGAGAACTTCACCCTAACTACTGACAAAAGAAAAAATTAAAAAACCGATGTTAATCCACATAGACTAACATCGGTTTTTTATACCATAGTATTATTATACCATTAATTACTTAATAATCTCGCCGTAAACTTCACCAGAACAAGCTGCTGCATTTGCTTCATCTGTATCAATGTGCATAGCTGTTGCGTAGCTTGGGCTTACTCTTACTACAACATCATCAAGGATTAGAGATCTGTCAGCTGTTGTAATCTTAACCTTAACAATTTCCTTATCAGCTACACCAAAGTTAGCAGCATCTTCAGGAGTTGTGTGGATATGTCTTTTTGCAACAATAAGACCTTCTGTTAGCTCTACTTCACCAGCTGGGCCAACTAACTTACATGGTGCGCTATCTGCTAGTACGCCGGACTCTCTAATTGGAGCATTAACACCAAGTGTACGGGAGTCGGATAGAGATACCTCTACCTGTGTAGCGTTTCTAGCTGGGCCAAGGATAATAACATTGTTTAGGGCTTTCTTAGGGCCAACGATGTTAACTCTCTCTTCGCAAGCATACTGGCCTGGCTGAGATAGATCCTTCTTATGTGTTAATGTTGCACCTGCACCAAATAGTGTCTGGATATCTGCTTCACTTAGGTGAACATGTCTTGCGCTTGTTTCTACTAATACTTTGCTCATTTTAAATTCTCCTTTATATTTCCTTAAATCTATAACAATTCTTGTTATATACATTATTGCTTACGAAATTTATTATACTTTATAGCAGTAGCTATGTCAATGTATTTAAGGGATAATAACTGGAAAAATATCTGTATAATATCTATATTTTTATATCAATTATTACCTATAAAAACCTTTCTTTATTTATAAATGGATACAGCTAAATTATATTAGTCGACAATAGACTGAACTAGTTAAATTATTAACTTTAATTATCTCTTTTAATACTGATAGTTTTGTGGTATAGTTAACTGTGGAATGGCTAGTAATAGTATTTTTCCAACTAATATTTATGTAATAATAAACTATATCTGAAATATACACTGGCAAAATAACATCACTGCTAAAGGAGCTATTAGTTTTGTGCTTTTCGGTCATTATAACACCAAAAACACACAAAACACCAAGAAAGGAATGAGCATTTATATGAGTAAATCTGTTAATCTGCTATCAGGCAGTATTGTAAAATCTATCTCCTCTCTTGCATTTCCTATAATGTGCACTTCTATGTTACAAATGGCATATAATTTGGTTGATATGATGTGGATTGGCCGTTTAGGTAGTAATGCCTTAGCTGCTGTAGGCAGTGCAGGGATGTTTGTATGGCTGGCAAATTCCCTATGTAATCTTTCCCGTATGGGTGGTCAGGTAAAACTTGCCAATAGCCTAGGAGAAAACAATAATGAAAAAGCCACCTCCTATGCCACTACCACCATGCAGTTAGGTTTATTCTTTGGTATTTCCTATAGCTTAATCTGTTTGTTATCTGCACCTTTTCTCATATCATTTTTCCAGTTAAATGATATTACCACCATAAATAGTGCTAATATATATCTTACTATTGCTGGAGGTGGATCGGTTTTTCAGTTTTTTAATATGGTTGCCACCGGTCTTATTACCTGTACTGGCAACAGCAAAACACCTTTTAAAATCAGCGTTATAGGTCTGGTTTTTAACATGATATTAGATCCTATATTTATATTTGGATTTGGATTTATCCCTGCACTAGGTGTGGCTGGGGCTGCTATTGCCACAGTTACTGCCCAGATAGTGGTTACTCTACTATATATTAATTATATGAAAAAGGAACTGGAGATTTTTGCCTATATAAACCTTCCCACCCCTATAGACTTTACAAAAGTAAGAAAAATGCTAGCTATCTCTATCCCTATATCACTACAAAGTATGTCCTTTACTGTAATTGCCATGTTTATCTCCCGTATGATTGCACAGTGGGGTGATGGTGCTATTGCAGCCCAAAAGGTAGGTACTCAGGTTGAGTCTATTTCCTGGCTAATAACCGAAGGTTTTGCCTCAGCCCTAACAGCTTTCATGGCTCAAAATCACGGTGCCTTACAACATAAGCGCACCATAGACGGCTACAAAACTGCTATGAAAATCGTTCTAGTATGGGCTACATTTACCACGGCACTACTACTAATATATCCTGAGGAGCTATTTTCCCTTTTCCTAAGGGATCCACTGGTACTGCCTTTAGGGGCTTCCTATCTGAGAATTATCGGTTATTCCCAGCTACTTATGTGTGTGGAAATCCTTACAAATGGTGCTTTTGCTGGTTACGGATACACCGTTCCCTGTTCCACAGTATCGGTAATATTTACCCTAGCTAGGATACCTATGGCTATAGGTCTTAGTAGCTTTTTAGGTTTAGATGGTATCTGGTGGACTATAAGTTTATCGGCTATGTTTAAGGGTATTGTTATGCCTATTATATTTGCTTATTATTACAAGAAACGCTGGTCTATAGCTGTGCTATCAAATAAAGCACCCCATATATAATTGGTTGGTGTAGTAGATAGATAATAAGGGTGTGACTGCCTATAATCCCCAGTGGTGGACAGTAAGAATTGTATATAAACCTAGGCGACTGATTATTTATAATATACACCCCATAAAACACCCCTAGATAGAATATAAATATCCAAGGTAATATAGGAAAATAGTCCCCACTATAAAAGTCACTACTATAAATCCCCAGTGGGAAAAATATGTTATTAGTATAAAGTTCAGGCATTATAGGAAGCCTTAATATTATAAAGTCCAGATATCCTTTTTCCACCTTTGAGAAAATAATAAATAGTGCTGATGATATTAATATCCCATGTCTAGCTAGGATTAAATTAATATAGTTACTTAAGAAGTAATAACTTAATACCGATATGGCTATTAGGTGTAGTATGCCAAAGTATATTCCACCACCCTTTATAAAATAATGGGTAATTAGGCTAACTAGACCGGCTGATAATAAGCAGAGTAAACCTCGTTTAAGGTTATCCCTAGAAAATCTACAGCATATACCAGCTATGAATATAAATCCCCCAGCAAATAAATCCCTCAGTGCATTTACAGCCCAGCTGTCCAGTAGTGGAATACCCATATTATACATATGTACCAGATTATATACAGTATGATATATAACCACCAAAATAATGGACAACCCCCTAAACTCATCTAAAAAATCTATCCTTTTATGCAACCTATTCCCATCTCCTTACTACCAGTATTTATACTAGTATAGGTTATGTGTTTTATTCTTAATCGGATTTTAATATATAAATTACAATGAAATTTTGAAAGGTAGACTTTACTATGTTAGAAGATATACTATTTAGCGCCAATATTGTTATGCCACTGTTTTTAATCGGTGTTCTCGGCTTTATTGCTGTTAAGAAAAAAATTGTGGATATTAAATTTATGCAACAGGCTAATTCCTTAACCTTTGGGTTACTGCTTCCTATTATGCTATTTAAAGAGCTGTTTTACAGTGAAGGTAGTAATGCCTTTAATCTGGGATTTTTAAGCTTTTGCCTTACTTCCATGGTGGTTTCAGCTCTTATATGCTGTATTTGTGCCAAGAAATTTGTAAAAGATAATACCAAACGCAGTGCTATTGCCCACGGTGCTTTTAGAAGTAATTTTGTACTGCTAGGTATCAGTATTCTAGATAATATTTACGGCTCCTCTGGCACTATCCATGTTGTGGCAATTATGCCATTTACCATTGCTTTGTTTAATATTCTAGCTGTGTTAACCCTTGTACTACTATCCCCAGACCAAGAAAATAAGCCCTCTATCGACTTTAAGGACATACTTATTAAAATAGTAAAAAACCCTCTTATTCTCAGCACAATTTTTGCAATTATACTTTCCTCCCTTAAGGTGGATTTACCTTCCTTTGTTGATGAAGCTATATTTGATATAAGTGCCACTGCCACCCCTATTGCCCTACTATCCATAGGTGGACTATTTGATTTACAGTCCTCCCTAAGTAACCTTAAATACTCCATACCCACTTCTCTTGCAAGACTTGTAATTATGCCTGCACTGGCTTTAACTATTGCTATTATGCTGGGATTTAGAAATGAACTACTGGTAGTTACACTAATGCTTTTCGGCACACCCACTGCTGTTTCTGCCACTGCTATGACCAAATCTCTTGGTGGGGACTACAAGCTAACTGCTGATGTTACCATGCTAACTACTCTATTATCCGGTGTGAGTATATTTACCTTTATCTATCTGCTGAGAACACTATCCCTAATATAATCAGAAATCACAATAAACTAAAAGCTACTAGGTACCAATTCATATGGTTACCCAGTAGCTTTTCTTAGTTATTTGTTAAATACTAGTATAATCTCACTATCCTTTAAATATCTGGCACCAATAGTATATACCATTTTTCTGGTATACATGAACACCTATCTGGGTAAAACTATCCCTCATTATATTCTCTCGGTGTCCTGGGGAGTTCATCCACTCCTCTACTACCTGTTCTGGGCTAGTTTGCCCCATTGCTAAATTCTCACCAATTGTATAATAATCTATACCTAACTCATCTACTACTGTTGACCAGTCACTGCCATCAGGACGGCTATGGCTAAATAACTCCTCTGTTTCCTTAGCTCGTATCTCTGCTGCATCGTGTAGCAGTCCATTACCACTACTTAGTGGCGATAGCCCTTCTCTAGCTCGCTCCTCATTAACTAACTCTACCACCTGAGCCTCAAAACTATTTGGGTTAAGTGTAGTTGTAGAGCCACTGCCTGTGTTTGCCTCTGGTGTAGGTGTGGCTACTGGCTGAGTTGTTGGGGCTGGAGTTGGTGTTGGTGTTGGGGTAGCCTGAGCTTTATCCACCTGTACCTGTATTGTTTTAGACACTGATGCATAATCTGCCTTGGTGGCTGTTACTGTAACAGTAGCTGTTTTGCCTGCTCCACTTGTATAGGCATATAGGTATATATCACTGCCTACTATTTCAGCATATATATCATTACTGCTGGACTTTACATCTAGGGTAACATTTGGATCGGTGGTCAGTCCTACCCATACTTCTCCATCTGGGCTTATATTAACACTATTATCGGTAAGACTTAGATTAAGGGCTGGTGTATTTGCAGTTACATCTATTCTTATCTGTGCTGTAGTATAGCCATTGGCAGTAGCTGTAATAATAAGGGCATCAGTGCCTGCTACTGTTGGAGTAATCAGTAACTGATTTCCTGTGTGATTGATCTGTAATGTGCCATTTAAACTACTGTAATCATAGCTTACATTACTAGGATTTGCTGTTAAGGTAACCTGGGTACTACTTCCTACATTGGCAGTAATATTTTGACTGGTTGCTGTTAGTATAATGGGGCTTTCCCCCACCGAAACAGCTATCTCACTACTATTATCATAATAGCCCTCAGCTGTGGTTTTTACTGTAATTGTGCCACTACCTGTTTTTATTGGGGTAATGGTAATGGTATTACCTACTAACTCTGCTGTAAACACATCAGAATTTACCTCTAAGGTAGTTGTTGTGCCCTTTAAGGTATCTACATTTACTGTTTTACTGTTATTTAAGGTTAAGTCCACCCTACTTGCTGACAGTGATAATGGTAGCTTTGTAGGGGTAACCTCTACCATAACCTCCACTCTGCCCTGACTATATCCCTCTGCCTCTGCTGTTAGTATTAACTGTCCTGTACCTATATTTACTCCTGTTACAGTAAGCTGATTATTTACTAGTTCTGCTGAGAAAATATCCTCATCAAATGCCCCACCTACTGTAGCACCTACAGGCTCATATCCCACCTGTAGGTTAAGAGTTTCTCCCTGTTCTATGGTGATACTTTCTATCTGCTCCCCTATAGGGCTATTAATAGCTATAGTTGCTGGGGCTGCTATTACCTGTACATCAACTGTAAGTATAGTTGGCTCATAGTCCTCTGCAACTGCTGTAATTTCTAGTTTGCTATTACCTGCCACCAAACCATTAATTTGTAGGGTATCCTCCTCTACTACAGCTGATATATTCTCATTATTGGTTGCTAGGGTAATTTCATCTGGGGTATTAAGGCTTTCTATTGGTATAGCAATACTGGCTCCCACATCCATAGTAACCAGATTATCCACATAGCTAGCAAGTTTAGTCCCGTCACTGTGTACTGCTTGTGGTACGGTCTTTAGGGATATTCCCACCTGATTTGATATGGTTTCGGTGGTGATGGTGTACAGCATGGTTTTATAGCTTTCCTCCACTGCACCATACATTATATCAAAGGTTATACTCCCCTGTCCCACCTGACTAGAAACTATAGTATATACCCCAGCCTCCTGTACAATCTCTATACCACTACTAGAAGACACATCTACACCTTCTACACCCTCAGGCAGCTCTAAATCTATCTGAGTAGGATTATTTAGCTCAAGTTTTATCTGGCTTCCCACTCGGTTGCTGCCTACCTCAGTTACCACAATATCCTCTATGGATAAACTCTTACTTTCTACCTGCTCCTTACCACAACCTGTAATCATAACCATTATAATAATCAGTGGTAAAAAAATCCTATCTATAAAATTTCTCATTGGTAAACTCTACCTTTCTATATATAATTCTATTTAGTTAATGCTTTTGCTTGCTGTTTTATTGCATGGTTTACTATATTAATTTTGACATCACTTTTGGTTGCCATGTTAGTGGCGAAAAAGTGGGCATACATCCTAAAGCATTGCTTTAGGTTATAATAAACACCCTCTAATCTAATCCATAACCACTATCTAATTGTGTTTATTATATCATAGTTTCTACTGCTTTGCCATTAAAAAATAAAGCCTTTACTGGGATAATTTTTAACATTAGCAGCCATTATTTGGGTAAAATCCTCTCTGCTAAATAAATTATCTCGGTAAAAGCTTTTGTATATATTTTTATTAATGTGATTTGTCTTTTTTGTAATGTCCCATTTCCCAGTATATTAGGAAGGCAAGTAGTGCTCTTAGTATTATAATGGCACCTAGTATATATATTTCGTTTAGATCGTGGATAAGTACGGTTTTTAGTATCTCTGCTGCCATCTTAAACTCAAGACCTGTTGCTAAACTTTCTGCTAATTCGTATTTTACCTCAAACTCATGGCTTTTTCTAAAAAAGTCCCAAATATAATGATAAAATGCCACTAAACATCCTATTACTACCACTATAATACCGATTAACTCGATACAGGATATAATGTTTGGCAGTATTGCTTTTATTAATTCCCCTACCATTTTACTATCTCCAATTCTGAAAAATTATAATTTATACTTACATATTAACACAAAATCAATATAAATTCCACTAAAAACCACAATTTTATTGAATTTCTCTTTAAAAAATTATATAATAGACTATATATGATTTTTGAAATAGAAAAAATTTACAAAACACAAGATGGATAACTGGATTAAATTTAAATTTTAGGTTTACTGCCATCTATTAGGAGGCTAATTTGGCGATTAAATATTGGGAGATTTCCTCCCCTGACCTAGCATCACATAGCGATAAAAGCTCTCCACTATTAGAACTAGTGGCAGAGGGACGAGGGGTAGACCTACAAAACTCTACTAATGAATATCATCTGTCAGATCATCCCATGATAAAGGATATGGATAAGGCAGTTACAAGAATTAGACAAGCTATTGAAAACGAAGAAGCTGTGGCTATCTACGGCGACTACGATTGTGATGGAATTACCTCTACGGCACTGCTTTATAGCTATCTGGAAAACGAAGGACTAGATGTAAGTTATTACATCCCTGATAGACATAGCGAAGGCTATGGACTTAACAAAAAAGCTATTCTTAGCCTATATGAAAGTGGCATTACCCTAATTATCACAGTGGACAACGGTATATCAGCAATAGAGGAAGTGGACTATGCCTCCTCTCTAGGAATAGATGTGGTTATTACCGACCATCACAAACCTCGTGATATACTTCCTATGGCAGTGGCAGTGGTGGATCCCCACCGTAAGGATTGTCCTTCTGGCCTTACCCATATCTGTGGTGTTGGAGTGGTTTTTGCCCTGATAACTGCATTAGAAGATGGTGACGAAGAACTGGTACTAGACCAATATGGGGATATAATCGCCATAGGTACTATTGCCGATGTAGTAGACCTTATTGGTGTAAATAAAACCATAGTAAATAAAGGTATCCAGCTTATACAAAACCACAGTCGCATAGGACTAATATCCCTACTGGATAGATGTAAAATCAGCCCTGAAAGCGTTACGGCTGAAACCCTTGCCTTTGGCATTGTACCTAGGATAAATTCAGCTGGCAGAATAGGTGATGTGGAAACTTCTCTATTACTGCTAATGACACAGGATCATGAACAGGCAGAACACCTAGCAGGAGAGTTAGATAGATATAACACAGGTCGTCGCAGTCTAGAAACGGAGATTGTATCGGATATAGCTACCACCATTACAAATAATCCTCATATACTAAATAATAGAGTTATTGTAATCTGTGGCAAGGATTGGCACCACGGTGTAATCGGTATAGTAGCAGCCAAAGTCTGTGAAAAATATGGAAAGCCTACTATACTTCTTTCTGAGGAAAATGGAGAAGCTAGAGGTTCTGGACGCAGTGTGGAAGGGTTCTCATTAATTGAGGGTATCTTTGCCTGTGGAGAGTTACTGGAAAGATACGGTGGTCATCCAATGGCAGCAGGCCTTACCTTAAAAAGCCATATGGTAGAGGAATTTACCACTGCTATTAACCAGTACGCTAAAGAAAAACACCAAACCATGCCTGTGGCAAAACTTAAAATAGATGGATATATTAGACCTAATCACCTAACGGTGGAAAATGTAAGAGATTTAGATCAGTTAGCACCCTATGGCGCTGGCAATCCCTCCCCTGTATTTGCTATAAAGGATAGCCAGATTGAGGAGATAGTACCTTTGGCTGGTGGCAAACATATTCGTTTAAAGCTTAATTATGGTGGAATGGTTTATCAGGCACTGCTTTTTAGTGTTTCACCTGATAAGTTCCCCTACAAAATTGGCGAAAAGGTTGATATAGCCTTTAGCGTAGACATTAATGTTTTTAACAATCGAGAAAGTGTATCGGTAAAGATAACCGATATTAGAAAAAGTGGGCTTGATCAGGATCATATCTGTGGTAATAGTCAGCTTTACCACCGTTGTAAACTAGGAGAAAACCTAGGTAGTCAAATAGATACCTTAATTCCTAGCCGTGAGGACGGGGCGAAGATTTATCGTAAGATAAAGGAACTTGGCTCATATAACCACGGACGAGATAATCTATATATTAATGGTGGTATAGACATGGGTTACTGTAGGTATATGTTAACCTTAGATGTACTGGAAGAACTAGGGTTAATCGACACCACCGGCTCCATCGCTTTAAAAACAGTTACAGAGAAACGAGATTTTAACTCCTCTGAAATTATAAAATCCCTACAAGAGGCTAATAAAGCCTAGTAATTACCTTTTCAGCATAATCTAGCGTCCCTAAATGATATAGAAAGGATTGGACATAATTATGGCAGATAAAAAAGTAGTAACTATAGAAGATTTAATGGAAACTATTGCAAACAGTGGCAGAAGCTATGACACTGACATAATAATGAAAGCATACGACCTTGCAAATGAAGCCCATGGTGGCCAGTGTCGTCTGTCCGGCGAGCCATATATTAGTCATCCCTTGGCAGTGGCTAGTATTCTTGTTGATCTTGGTATGGATGGCGAAACCATCATCTCAGCAATACTACATGATGTAGTAGAGGACACCCATGTTTCTTCTGATTATATTAAGAAGGAATTTGGGGCTAATGTGGCACTTATTGTAGATGGAGTAACCAAATTAGGTAAGATACCTTTCTCCTCAAGAGAGGAACAACAGGCAGAGAATGTAAGAAAAATGCTTCTAGCTATGGCTGAAGATGTAAGGGTAATTATTATTAAACTGGCTGATAGGCTTCATAATATGCGTACCCTAGATGCAATGCGTGAGCAGAAACAAAGGGATAAATCCCGTGAAACTATGGAGGTTTACGCCCCTATAGCCCATCGTTTAGGTATTAGCGCTATTAAAGATGAGCTAGAAGATCACGCCCTGCGCTATCTTGATAGTGTTGCCTATAATGAGATTGAAACTCAGCTTAATCGCACAAGAGAAGAACAGAAGGAATTCCTAGGCAATATAACCGAAAAGATTAAAACTAGAATGGAGAAGGAAAACCTTAAAATATCCATCTCCAATCGTATTAAAAGTGTATATGGTATCTATCGTAAGGTATATATGCAAGGGCGAGCTTTTGAGGAAATCTTCGATATATATGCTGTGCGTATTATTGTCGACTCCATTGCTGACTGTTACAATATACTAGGGGTTATCCACGATATGTTTACTCCAATCCCCAATAGATTTAAAGATTATATCTCCACCCCTAAAAACAATATGTATCAGTCCCTACACACCACCCTATTAGACAAGGAAGGAATACCTTTTGAGGTACAGATTAGAACATGGGATATGAACCATACTGCTGAGTATGGTATCGCAGCCCACTGGAAGTACAAAGCTGGTGTTCATGGCAAGGATAAACTAGAAGAGCGTCTTTCTTGGGTTAGACAGCTACTGGAAAGCCAGAAGGAAAGCGAAGATGTACAGGACATTGTCCGTTCTATTAAAACCGACATAGCCCCTGAGGAGGTATTTGTATTTACCCCTAAGGGCAATGTAATTAGCCTGCCACTAGGAGCAACGGTAATTGACTTTGCCTATGCAATCCACACAGCTATTGGACACCGTATGATTGGAGCTAAGGTAGATGGTCGTATAGTTTCTCTTGATTTTCAGGTTAAAACTGGTATGATTGTTGAGATATTAACCTCTAACTCGGCAAATCATGACCCAAGCCGTGACTGGCTAAACATCGTCTGCACCACCAGTACAAAAAACAAAATCAAAAACTGGTTTAAAAAAGAGCGCCGAGATGAAAATATTATACAAGGTAGAGATATGCTTTCTCGTGAGATGAAAAGGAATATGATAGAAATTCCTGAAGCTGAGCTACCTAAATTCCTGCAGGATATAGCCGCTAAATATCACTTTAATAATGAGGAAGATATGTATGCTGCCCTAGGTTATGGTGGTATCTCATTAAGCAAGATTTTCCCTAAACTTCGTGATGAGTATATTAAGCTGTACAAAACCACCGAACAGGATATTATCGAAAGCACCTTAAAAGCCCCTAAGAAAAGCAAAAAAGCCTCCAGTGGGGTTATCGTTGAAGGTCTTGATGGATGTTTGGTTAAATTCTCTAAGTGTTGTAATCCAGTACCAGGTGATGATATAGCTGGATTTATTACTAGAGGATATGGGGTATCAGTCCATAAAATCGACTGTGTAAATGTAATCCACTCTATAAACGACCCAGCCCAAAGTGGAAGATGGGTAAGTACAGTTTGGTCGGACTACGCTGTTAAGGAAACATTTAAATCCACTGTTGAGATTAATGCTGAGGATCGCACAGGACTTATTGCTGATGTTAGTATCACCATAAGTAATATGCACATACCAATCCACTCCCTTATTGCT
Organism: uncultured Oscillospiraceae bacterium; assembly: GCA_964369235.1. Lineage (GTDB taxonomy): Bacteria > Bacillota > Clostridia > Oscillospirales > Ruminococcaceae > CAYJEQ01. The sequence continues at coordinate 35,127 of CAYJEQ010000007.1, forward strand.
AAGGAAGCTAAGGACGGTGTGGTAAATATCCAGATTACAGTAGGTATATCCGATATTCCACAGCTTAACCAAATTATGACCAATATTAGAAAACTTGATAGGGTTATCTCGGTAACTAGAGCCACAGGTTAATCCTATTATTAGAAAGGCACAGATATATGAGAGCAGTAATACAGAGAGTTTCTAAGGCTTCTATCGTTATAGATGGCAAGGAAGGCGCCTCCATGGAACAAGGACTGGTTATACTATTAGGTGTAAGCAGTGAAGATAGCAAGACACAGGCTGATTACCTATGTGATAAAATAATGGGCCTTAGGATTTTTACCGATAGTGAGGATAAACTTAATCTATCTGTAGAAGATGTAGGTGGTCAGGTGCTAGTTGTATCTAACTTTACCCTATATGGGGACTGTCGCAAAGGCAGACGACCATCTTTTATTCAGGCAGGTAAACCACCTTTAGCCGATGGGCTTTATGATTATTTTGTAGAGAGAATGAAGGCTAATTTTAACACCCCAGTACATACTGGAGAGTTTGGTGGAGATATGCAGATTACACTAACTAATGACGGGCCGGTAACTATTATGCTAGACACCGACCAGATGATGAAATAGAAAGGATTTTTTATTATGGCAAAGATTAAATCAATGGTAGTAGGAGATATTAGCACCAACTGCTATCTAATATTTAGCGAAGACAATACCGTTGCAGTGGTAGACCCAGGAGATCTAGGGGACAAAATAGCAAAATATCTACAGGATAACTCTATTACCCCTAAATACATCCTACTTACCCATGGTCACCACGACCATATTGGTGGCATTAAGCCTATAGTGGCTCAGTTCCCAGAAGTTAAGGTTGCCATCGGAAAAGATGACGCTATTATGCTAACTGATATGTCCATTAACTATGCAAAGTTCCGTCAGCGTGGACTGGAGCTTTTTGAGAATATTCCTTGTGACATAGAGCTAAATGATGGAGATACTATCTCCTTTGACGGAGTGGAGATTTCGGTAGTAAGCTGTCCAGGTCACACCCGTGGTGGGGTTTGCTATATCTGTGATGGGGATATGTTTACAGGTGATTCCCTATTTGCTGGTGATATTGGCAGAACCGACCTTTTTGGTGGTGACTACCAAACCCTTATTGACTCAGTAACCAAAATTATGAAAATCCCTGGTGAATACAATGTTCACCCAGGACACGGCCCTTCCTCTACTATGAAACATGAGCGCAAACATAACAACTATGTTAGGGTGTAAAGTTTGAAACAAAATTTTCAAACCTAGAGAAAGGCATGGTCATATAAATGATAATTGTAACTGAGTATTCCTCCTATGAATACCAACTTAAAAGACTGTGCAATATTTTCTATCCATGGGAAAAGCACAGTCTTTCCCCTGTGGCAGAGGGAGATAATTTCCTTAAAATAACCACTAGTGAACTAGAGGACATTATTACTGTGGATTTACTCCTAAGTAAACCTTCTGGTAGTTATAGCTACAGTGGTAGTACCCGTAAGTCCTCTACTACCCTTACTCATCAGCTAATAATAGCTTATCATATTTTTAAGCACCTATCTGCTGTGACAGGGATAAATCCACCTTGGGGTATGCTTACAGGGGTTAGACCTGTAAATATGCTAGGTGGCTTTGTAGAGGAAGGTGGTTTTGACTACGCCTCTAAGGAAATGATGGAAAATCGTCTTGTCCACCCTGAAAAATATACCCTAGCCAAAGAAATATACCACACACAGGAAAAAATCCTTAGCTATAATACAGATAAGAGTTTCAGTCTTTATATCGGTATACCTTTCTGCCCTAGTAGATGTAGCTACTGCTCCTTTGTTTCCCATGCTATCCATCGAACAGGCAAATTAGTTGCACCCTATGTTAAGCTACTGGCAGAGGAGATTGCCCAAACTGGTGCAGTGGCAAAGGAGCTGGGATTATCCCTACTAACTGTATATATAGGAGGTGGAACTCCTACCACCCTTTCTCCAGAGGAACTGGAGATAATTATGTCTGCTGTAAGGGATAATTTTGATATGACAGGTTGTAGGGAGTACACTGTAGAGGCTGGTAGAGCCGACACTATTACACTGGAAAAACTACAAACTATCTATAGTATGGGTGCTAACCGAATTAGCATTAATCCTCAGAGCTTTAACCCAGACGTACTTAAAGCAGTAGGAAGAAAGCACAGCCCAGAAGATGTAGTGGAGAAATACCATCTTGCTAGACAGGTAGGCTTTACTAATATTAATATGGATGTAATTGCTGGGCTACCTATGGAGGATTTCCAGAGCTTTAAGAATACTATAGAGCGCATATCAGAGCTTTCCCCAGAGAATGTTACAGTCCACACCCTATCTTTAAAGCGTTCCTCAGATATGACTGAGGAGGAGATGGCAGAACTAACAAAACAAAGTCAGCTTGTATCCCAGATGGTGGAGTTTTCCAGTAGCTATTTAAGAGATAACTGCTACCTACCTTACTATATATACCGTCAGCAAAGCACCCTGTCAAACCTAGAGAATACAGGCTACTGTAAATCTGGTTATGAAGGTCTTTACAATGTGTATATGATGGAGGAAATTCACACTGTCCTCTCCTGTGGTGCTGGTGCTGGCAGTAAGATAAAACCTTCTAAAGATGTTATCAAGCGTGTATTTAATCATAAATACCCCTATGAGTATATAGATAGATTTGAGGATATACTAGCTAAGAAACAGCAGATTAAGGCGATTTACCTAGGGTGACAGCTGTATTTTTGCTATTGGTGGCGATTATAGTATTTTGTTATATAATAATGAAATCTGCAAATTCTCCTTAAATTATAGGTGTTTTTGTAAACTTATGGTATTTTTCGTATTATTATATACCATTTGTATTATAGATTCTGTAATTTATGGTTAAACTTGCAAGAGATTTAATAAGCTGATATAATGGTAGAGTAAATTTTAATAAGATTTCCTAGTATACAAAATTATTTTAATTTGAAAGGATAATGAAAAATGAGTAAATTTAATAGCTTTATGAACAAGGCATTAGACCTTGCTAACGCAACAGGTAAGAAAACAGGAGAGATAGTAGAAAGCTCCAAGCTAAAGCTACAAATTTCCCAGCTAAACAACGACCTAGACAAAATCTATCAGAAGATGGGACAGCTTGCTTACCAGCAGATTAAATCCGATGTAAACAACGCTTCTACCCTACAGGCTAAGGCTGAGGAAGCTGATGCACTAATCAGACAGATTGAGGAGCTAAGTGATAAGGTTGCTGAGGTAACCAATCAGTCTAAATGTGAGTCCTGTGGTAGTAATAACAATAGTGGAGTAGCTTTCTGCTCTAGATGTGGCGCTGGACTAGCTAAATCCACCACAACAACTACTACCGAGAGCTATGCACAGGTAAACTACAGCCAACCTACAACAGAGGCTACAACTGAGGTTACAACCGAGACCACAACTGAGACCACAACTACCGAAACAACCTCTATTCCACAGCCTACAAACTTCTCCTACGCACCATCTAACATTGATATGGAGAATAAATAATAATAATCAATAATATCCCTGCTATAGTTTCGGCTACGGCAGGGATATTTTGCTTATGGTTATATAGCAAAATACCCCAACAATTAATACAGAGCTTTGCTTATTTGTAAAATGTCAGCTAATATATTTTACCCTTATATTTATTATATACTAGGTATTTTATTGATATTTCAATAACAATTACCTTGGTGAAAACCTATAACTTTTCCTGTGTATGTTATTTACTTTTATATATTAAGGCTTATTTTATCTCCTTGTAATTCAATTATACCAATATCTATTGACAATTTTGTTAGTATGTGCTAACCTATGTAAGTTAGTTTATGATAACATACTCTTTGAATAAGTTAATATTATAATTACAAACCCTATATAGAAAGCTTGGTACTAATATGAAACAATATAAATCCACAATTATAATGATTATTTTAATATTAATCCTCTCCTGTGTTTCCCTATTTATCGGCTCATATACTGTGTCTTTATCTGGAATTTTACAAGGTGATATTCTACAGCTAATTGTTCTCTTAAATGCTAGACTGCCTAGGCTACTGGCTATTTTATGTACTGGTGTAGGTATGAGTATCGCTGGTCTTATTATGCAAAACCTCTGTATGAATAAGTTTGTTTCCCCTACCACTGGGGCAACTATCTCCTCTGCACAGCTAGGTATTATTATAGCAATGCTATTTATCCCAAGTGCAACTTTAACCGTAAGAACTATATTTTCCTTTATATTCTCCATACTGGGCACTTGGCTCTTTGTGTGGTTTGTACAGAAAATTAAATTTAAAGATGTAATCATGGTTCCTCTTATCGGTATTATGTTTAACAGTGTAATTGGTGGTGTTGTTAGCTACCTTGCTTACGAAAATGACCTAACTCAGGTTCTTGCTAGTATGCTAGTAGGAGATTTCTCCCTAGTCCTAGCTGGCAGATATGAAATTGTATTTTTAATACTGCCTTTAGTGGTTATTGCTTATATATTTGCTAATCACTTTAACATTGTAGGTATGGGAGAAAGCTTCTCTACTAACCTTGGTGTTAACTATAAATTAGTAATGTTTTTTGGTTTATCCATCGCAGCTGTAATTACTGCAAGTGTAGTAGTAACTATCGGTACAATCTCCTATATAGGGCTTATTGTTCCTAATATTGTAGCAATGTTTCGTGGGGATAAAATCCGTGGTAGTATCCTAGATGTAGGCTTATTTGGTGGATTATTTGTGTTAATCTGCGATATTATTGGCAGAATTGTTATAAGACCTTATGAAATGCCTATTGAGCTTATCTCTGGTATTGTAGGTAGTGTAATATTTATCGCACTGCTATTTAAACGCCTAAGTATAAACAAACCAAAAAAGAAAAAAATGGAGGTAGCACATAATGGATAGAGCATTAAACTTAACCTTAGAAAATACCAAAATAAAAACAAAAAAAGCCTCCTTTACACTGGGAAATGGCGCTAAACTCGCCCTATTAACAGTTATAGCAATTATATTAGCTGTGGTTTATCAGTTTATATTTGTTGATATGAAGTTTTTTGAGTATGCTATGTACATTAGAACACCTAAACTAGTAACTATGTCCATTGCTGCTTTCTGTATTGGTACTGCAAGTATTATCTTCCAGTCCATAATCAGAAATAGAATAGTTACCCCCTGCCTACTAGGAATGAACTCACTATATATACTTATCCATACTACCTTAGTTTTTTTCCTAGGGACTAGCAGTTTTATTGCTACTAATAGATATATATCCTTCATAGTTGATATTGCTTTAATGGGTGTTGCTGGTACTTTTATCTATGGTACTCTATTTAAAAAGACAAAGTATAATATTCTATATGTGCTTCTTGCAGGTACTGTACTAGCTACCTTCTTTTCTAGTATATCTAATACTATGACACGAGTAATGGACCCTAATGAATATGACAAGCTACTAACCGAGCTTGTAGCTGGTTTTGACCATGTTAATGCTGGTCTTATCTACATCGCTCTTGCTTTTATAGCCATAGTTATAGTAGTGTTCTGGAAAGAAATTAAACTGCTAGATGTAATCACCCTAGGAAAAAACCAAGCAATAAACCTAGGTGTTGACTATGACAAAACCGTTACTAAGCTACTTATTGGGGTAACATTCTTTATAACCATTGCCACAGCTTTAGTAGGCCCTATATCATTTTTAGGACTGATTATAGCAAATCTATCTAGAGAGTTCTTTAAAACCTATAAGCACAGCTACCTAATGTTAGGCTCAGCTTTAATGGGGGTTATTGTACTGCTAGGTGGTCAGACACTTATTGAGCATGTATTTGGATTTGGTACACAGATTTCGGTATTTATCAATCTATTCGGTGGGGCTTACTTCTTGTATCTAGTCCTTAAGAATAATGGTGTATAGGCATTAGCCTATTTTAGAAAGGACAATTACTCAAATGAATATAAATAGAATTAATAAATATTACGGTGAAAAACAGGTAGTTAAAGATGTTTCCTTTTCTCTGCCTCGTGGTAAGGTTATCTCACTTATCGGCCCTAATGGTGCTGGTAAATCCACTGTGCTAAACATCATCACAAGGCTAATTAAACATGATGGTGGTCAGGTGCAGTTTGGTGGTACCGACCTAATGCAGTGGAATAGCAAAGAGCTTGCTAAAAAACTTGCTATACTAACACAGCAGAATAATATCTCTATGAAACTTACAGTAAAGGAGCTTGTTTCCTTTGGTAGATTCCCCTACTCTGGTAGCAATCTAAATGACAAAGACCTAGAGATGGTTGAGATGGCTATAGATTATATGGAGCTTAGGGAGTTCTCTAATAGATTTATCGATGAGCTTTCTGGTGGACAGTTACAGCGTGCTTATATTGCTATGGTAATAGCACAGGACACGGATTTTGTATTCTTAGATGAGCCTACTAATAACCTAGATATATACCACTCCTCCAACCTAATGAAACTAGTTAGAAAACTAATCGAAGACCTAGGAAAAACAGTTATACTAGTTCTTCATGAGATTAACTTTGCTTCGGTTTACTCTGATTATATTGCAGCTTTTAAAGATGGTGAGCTGTATAAATTTGGCCCAGTGGCAGAAGTTATGACCAAAGAAACCCTTAAAGCACTATATCAGGTGGATTTTGACATACAGATGATTAACGATAAACCTGTATCCATCTATTACTAAGCTTTTAGCTGAGTTATATTAGTATAACAGTATTGTGACTATAATAACTCAGCTAATATATAAAACTACAGGTTAGTAGATTTTAACTAACTACACTGTATAAATAGTAGCCTGTCTACTTTTATAATAAAAACATTATCTCGAAAGGATACAAAACAATGAAAAAAATATTATCAGCTTTACTTGCATCTGCAATGATGCTATCTTTCACAGCTTGTGCTACAAGTGAGCCAAGCTCCAGCGAAACACCAGCTACAGAGGCTACTACAGAAGCTACTGAAGGCACTACTGAGGCTTCTACTATTACCGTTGAGGTACTAAATGCCGAGGGTAACCTAGTTCCTGTAGAATTCCCAGCAAATGCTGAGAAGGTTGTTGTACTTAACTGGCAGACAATGGACTTTTTAGACGCTGTTGGCATGGGTGATAAGGTTGTAGGACTAATTAAGTCTGGCTCCTACCCTGCACATCTTGCAAAATACATGGAAGATGAAAGCATTGTTAATGTTGGTGGTATGAAAGATGTTGATATGGAGGCAGTAATGTCCCTACAGCCTGATATTATCTTCTCTAGCGATAGAACAGAATCCATGTATGATGAGTTTTCTATGATTGCTCCTACAATGTCTGCGTCCATCGTATACGAAGATGGCTTTATGAACAGCTACAAATCCTTAGCTAGTAAGCATGGACAGATTTTCGGTGTAACTGGTGAGGTTGATGCTATTATTGCTGGCTACGAAGAAAGAATTGCTGCTATTAATGAATTTGCAGGTGAGCAAACAGCTCTACTAGGTATATTCGCTGGTGGTCTTAACACTCTAGGAGATGTAGGTCGTGCTTCCATCGTTGTAAAGGAAATGGGCTTTACAAACCTTGCTGGTGGCGAAAATGTTAACCACGGTAATGTATCCTCCTATGATGCATGGCTAGAGATGGATCCTGACTGGATGTTCATCCTTGATAAGGATACAGCAGTAGGCGAAGAAGCAGTAGCTGCTAAAGAACAGATGGAAGTTAACAATCCAATTATAGCTGAAACATCTGCTTATAAGAATGGTCAGATCGTATACCTAGAGCCATCTACAGCTTGGTATGTTGCTGATGGTGGTATCACTTCCCTTGATCTTATGATTGCAAGTGTTGAAGAAGGTCTAGGCCTTAAGTAATCCATAGTATTTCATACATATCCTTGAAATATAGGTAAATTAGTAAAATTCTATATCAATTGTTGGGGTACTGTCCCTCGCCCTTGGCGGGGAACAATACCCCATATAATTTTACCCCAACATTTTGGAAATAACCATTAGTAAATAAAAACTACCACTGTCAAACTTTGAGTGGTAGTTTTTGTAGATATTATTTATATTTATCTAGTCTATCCCAGATAGCTCATCTGTGTTAGGCTTTCTTGTATGTGAAATCATTTCCTTTTCACAGGCTCCATATTCCAAAAAGTTATCCCTAGCTTGTAATAAGCTCACAGGATTTGCGCCAGCTGCTAAGTTTGGTTCATATAATTGGATAGGATCATCTTCCCAAAAACACACAGGACATATCTCGTAGCTTCCATTAGGCTTTTCCTCCAAGGTATAATAACCACAGCAGTGACACTTATATTTCATCTTTATGACTATTCCTCCCTCTGATTGCAATGTTTTAGGCTATTTTACATTGCCAGTAAACTAGCATTAGTAAAATTTCACTCCCTTTGAGTGAAAAGCCTCAAAACTTGCGGTTTGAAAATTTTATTTTAAAACTTCCTTCTCCTTGCATAATGGTTATTTAGGCTCCAGCATATCTTTAATCTTTGTTTTAACATATTCTAGGTTACTATTGCTTAAAATTGGAATAAGTCTGTTTATCTCCTCTATTGGCTTATCCCACCATTTAAACTTTAACATTAATTCTATTAACTCATCATCAAATCTCTTACGGATAAATCTAGCTGGATTGCCTGCCACTATAGAATATGGCTCTACATCTCTAGAAACAGTGCTATTTGCCCCTATTATTGCTCCATCACCTATGGTTACCCCTGGCAAAATTGTCACATTTTGGCCTATCCACACATCGTTTCCCACCAGTGTGTCCCCTTTAATAGGCATCTCTGTTAGTGAGGGAATATCCTGCTGCCACCCTTCAAATATATAAAAAGGGAAGGTTGAGGGGCTATTCATCTGATGGCTTGCACCATTCATAATAAAATTAACCCCAACGGCAACCTGACAGAACTTGCCGATAATCAGCCTATCACCATAAAAATCATAATGATGGGTAACATGGCTCTGAAAATCCTTATCAGAAAAATAGGTAAAATCCCCTACAATAATATTGGGATTTGTAATAGTAGGCTTTACATATATTACATTGTCAAAGCCTTTTAATGGGTTTATAACATTAGGATCTGGTTTTTTTGCGTCTTTCATAGCTTACCATACCTTTCTATTAGGATGACCTATATCACCCTATCCACTTCACTTCTTAGTCTAATCTTATCATAAAGGTATTTTTATGTAAATAGCAAAAGTCTATTCCAGATACTTTAATATAAATACACCTTTCTTGGATAGATAAAAGCTACTAATTGTGGTACTTATACAAAAGCTAGGGTAAAACTATATGGGGTACTTCCCATTGCTCTTGGCAAGAGAAAGTACCCCATTAATTAGTATAAAACTATAATTCCTATAGAATGGACATGTTTACTGTTACTGCTGCAAATACAATTGCAACCATGGACAGTAGCTTAATTAGGATGTTAATAGCAGGGCCACTTGTATCCTTAAATGGATCCCCTACTGTGTCCCCTACTACAGCAGCTTTGTGGTTATCGCTACCCTTGCCGTTTAGGTGACCTGCTTCGATGTATTTTTTAGCATTATCCCATGCACCACCAGCGTTAGCCATCATGATAGCAAGGATAAATCCTGTTACTGTAGAGCCTGCAAGCATTGCTGTTACACCATCTACCCCAAGTACCACACCTACAACAATAGGTACTAGTATAGCTAGGATTGCTGGTGGGATCATCTCTTTCTGAGCAGATTTAGTACATAAATCTACACAGCTCTTGTAATCCGCTTCTGCTTCGCCTTCCATTAGGCCTTTGATTTCTCTAAACTGTCTTCTTACCTCTTCAACAATACTCTGTGCAGCCTTACCAACACTTTCCATTGTCATAGCAGCGAAGATAAATGGTAGTACAGAACCGATAAATAAACCAACTAGTACAATTGGATTATCTAGACCTAGATTAAACTTAAACTCTGGATTAATAATCTTAACCTGATCAATATAAGCAACAATTAGAGCTAGTGCTGTTAAAGCAGCAGATCCAATAGCAAAACCTTTACCTGTAGCAGCTGTTGTATTACCTAGGCTGTCTAGTGCGTCAGTTCTCTTTCTTACTTCTTCACCTAGGTGAGCCATTTCAGCGATACCACCTGCGTTATCTGCAACTGGGCCGTATGCGTCTGTAGCAAGGGTGATACCTAGTGTAGATAGCATACCTACAGCAGATAGACCGATACCAAATAGACCTAGTGATCCCTGTCCAGCAGCATAGTAGCTTACTAGGATGGATACACAAACAATAATTACTGGAATAGCTGTGGAGATCATACCAAGAGATAGACCACCAATGATAATTGTAGCAGGACCTGTTCTAGATGTAGCTGCTAGATCCTGAGTAGGTTTGTATGTATCAGCTGTGTAGTACTCGGTAAAGTAACCGATTAGAATACCAGCTAGAAGTCCTGATAGAATTGCAATGTATAGACCAATACCTACACCTGTGTAAGCGATTAGAGCGTAAGCACCCACAGCAACTATTGCACCAGAGATGTATGTGCCTTTTCTAAGTGCCTTTAGCAGATCCATCTGGGAAGCGCCTTCTTTAGTTTTGATAAAGAAAGTACCGATAATGGAAGCAAAGATACCAATTGTAGCTAGTGCCACAGGAATGGACATACCTGTCATACCAAGTCCAGCAGAAACTGCTAGTGCACTGGCAGATAGTCTTGCACCTGCATAGGATTCGTAAAGGTCAGCACCCATACCAGCAACATCACCAACATTATCCCCTACATTATCAGCGATAACAGCTGGGTTTCTTGGATCATCCTCTGGTATTCCTGCTTCAACCTTACCTACAAGGTCAGCCCCTACATCGGCAGCTTTTGTAAAGATACCACCACCAACTCTTGCAAAAAGAGCCATAGCAGAAGCACCCATACCAAATGTAAGCATTGCGTTAGCAATCTCGGTTGTTTCTAGTCCCATTGCTACTAGTATATAATACCAGATGGACATATCTAGTAGGCCTAGACCTACTACTGTAAAGCCCATTACAGCACCAGCAGAGAAAGCTACTTTTAGACCTTTATTTAGGCTTTCCATAGCTGCATTTGCTGTTCTAGCATTGGAGGAAGTTGCGATTTTCATACCGATATAACCAGATAGAGCTGAGAAGAAGCCACCTGTTATAAAGGCAAATGGTACGAAGTCATTAACAAGTCCACCCATTGAAAGTCCTAATAAAACAACTACCATTACTGCAAAGAATACTGCTACACCTTTGTACTGGCGTGCTAGGTAAGCCATTGCACCGCCTCTAATGGAAGCTGCGATTTTCTTCATTTGTTCCGTTCCTTCATCCTCTGCCATTACACGCTTGGTTAGGATGAATACATAACCTAATGCCACTATAGCTCCTATAGGTGCTAAGAACATCAGATCAATTAAGGTATTAATTTCCATTTTTTAAACACTCCTAATTCTTACTATTATGATTATAAATAAACTAACAATTTATTAATAGGGTTAATTTATCTACAATCACTTTAAATAGTTTAAATTATTTTAAGTAAAAAGTCAATGATTTATTAATAAAATATATTATTTATTTTGTGCTAGTTGTTCATGTACCCTACAAAAAATCTAATTTTTCACTAAATTTTTTGATTTTTTATATGCTTATAGCTTATATTGGTGTAAATATATTCCATGTATACAAGGAATATGTTAAGATTATTTGTATAGTTATAATAAACTTGAAATAATTCTTCAAATGGGATATAATAAGGACTATGGAATACTAATTCTCGCATACTTGGATTAGGTTAAAACTTAACTTCCCTACTACTTATACCCAGTCCTACTGTGTTAAGTTTGGGAATTGATACCCCCGTAGAAAGGAAGGTCTTACATATGGATAAGAAATTAAGCAAAAATATTGCTAGAGTAGTAATACTTCTAGTTATTGGCGCAATGCTTGCAGCTGCACTAGTTCCAGCTATAACTGGTCTACTAATACTTTAAGATAAAACATAAAAGAAAGGAACCTAAACCCTATGAGTAAAACCCTTATAATTGGCGTTGCAGGCGGAACTGGCTCTGGCAAGACCACACTGGCAAAAAGGCTACACGACGAATTTAGCAATATATCCACACTGCTATGTCATGACTACTACTACAAGGATAATAGCGATTTAGCTTTTGAAGATCGTTGCTGTTTAAACTATGATCATCCTGATGCATTTGATACCCATCTCCTTGTGGAAGATTTAAAATTACTCCGTCAGGGTAAAAAAATCGCCCATCCTGTATACTCTTTTACCGAGCATACTAGACTGGACGAAAAGGTAGATGTAGAGGCTACACCTATTATTATTGTGGAAGGTATCCTTCTATTTGAAAATGACGCACTTGTTGACCAGTGTGACATTAAGGTATTTGTGGACACTGATGCAGATGTAAGACTAATACGCCGAGTTATGCGTGATGTAGAAGAACGAGGTAGAACACTGGATTCAGTTGTTAACCAGTATCTGTCCACCGTAAAACCTATGCACGAGCAGTTTGTTGAGCCTAGCAAGAGAAAATGCGATATTATAATCCCTGAAGGTGGTTATAACACTGTTGCACTTACTATGCTTTTTGAGAGAATTAGATCTTTCATTGTTCACGATTTAGGTAGATAATATCACGCTGGTTTCAATAGTATCACCATAGGGTGATACTAGGAATGATTTTCACTAAAACTGCTTTGCACCCCAAACTATGCAGTTTTGTGCAGTTTGGCATCTGAAAGGCGAAGCCTTGCTTGCCGCAAGGCGAGAAATAAAGGTGACAAAATGCCAAAAATGGTCTGTTTAGGGCAGCGGAGGTTCGGCTACTGTCACCCTAACCACATTGCTGCCTCTAGGGCTAGCTCTTGGGATAGTTTGCTATAGCATAGAGATTTAAGTATATTATATGGAGCTTTTGGTAGAGATTTTTCCTTCTCTGCCAGTAGCTCCTTTAATTTTTCTGTGGTGGTACCCTTAGCTGTAATATCCAGATATAAACTATATATCTCCGACACCCTTTGCCAACTGTACTGGTCACCCTCAATTATCAAGTCCCCTCCATTGTCCAGTAAATCTTTAATCTGAGATATGGACAGGGTGGATTTTAACCTGTTAATCATAGCTATTACCACCACATGGGCTGGTGGGTATTTTCTGCCTTTAATAGGCTTTATTACCTTTGCTTTGGAGTAGTTGTTTATCATGGATTTGGTAAGGTTTTTCTCCCCTTCTCCTTCTAAGTCACCAAAAATCTCTACCACCTGATCTATATACAAATCAATACTAGGTATAGCCTCTAAAGATATATCCTTAATTCTATTCATTTTTTCACCTTTACTTTCTGTCGTACATATATTATATTTCTGTAGAATAATTATCTGCTTTTACCCTATAATAACAATAATCATAAAAAAAATCAAGTTTTATAGTTGACAAAAGCTTATTATATAGTATAATGTAATTAATATATAGTTTTTAATACTACTTAATTCAAGGAGAGATGAATATGTTTGGTAAAATAACCCTTCCCAGAGAACCTCTAAACGCCTTTACCCACTTTGCCGGTATTGTGCTATCTGTTATCGGTACTATTTACATCTTAATCGACTGGGCTGTAAACCCTAATATCGGCTTAGTTAGACCACTATCTGCCCTAGCTTTTGCCATCTCTCTTATTGCTCTCTACAGTTCTAGTACTGTATACCACTGGAGCAATGGTAGTGCCGATCATATTAAACTGCTGAGAAAACTTGACCATGCTATGATATATGTACTTATAGCTGGCTCCTATACTCCTATGCTTCTTACCTATCTACCAGGTAGTCGTGGTATAATATTTACCTCAGTAATCTGGACTATTGCTATTATAGGTATCATCATTAAACTAAAGTGGTTTAATGCCCCTCGTATACTGTCCACCTCCCTATATGTAATACTAGGCTGGTCTATTCTAGCCGATACCACAGTGCTAACCTCACTGCCTAGAGCTGGGTTTATACTGCTACTGCTAGGTGGTCTTTCCTATACCATAGGTGGCATTATATATGCTATAAAAAAGCCTAATATATCCAAATCCTTTGGATTTCATGAGCTTTTCCATTCCTTTGTGCTATTAGGTAGCCTATTTCATTATTTTACTGTTGTATTATATGTTCTATAAGATTACCAAAACAATCACATAATATGCTAATATTTGACACTACCCCTTATTATCTGTATAATTTATAGATAATAAGGGGCATTTTAATATTTTAAATTTTAAGGAGTATATAGTTTGAAACAAAGTTTCAAACATGGGTTTTGTGCTTTTCAGAGGTTATAACACCGAAAATTTTCTCATCAGAAAACCATGATAAAATCACACAAAACACGAGAAAGGAATGATTATTTTATGAAAAAACTACTACCTATACTTATGTCTACATTACTGCTATTTACATCCTGTTCCTCCAAAGGAAGTTTACCCTTCCCTATAACTAATGAGGCTTATGATGTTGTATCCGACTATAATATTATCTTTAGCGATGATGTTGAGACTTCTACGGAAAGTTATGATTCTGGTGGAGATGTTACCACCTTTATCGATATTACTGGTACATTAACCAATGACAATAGGTCTGGTCTTCATGCTATTATATTGACATTTGCCATTTATGATGAAGATGGCACTAGGCTTACCACTGCTACTGCTTCTACTACTAATCTGTCCTCTAAAGAAAGTTGGAAATTTGTTGCTAAAACCTACATAGAAAACGAAGATTTTCATTCCTATGAACTTGTTCAGGTAATTGCAGCATAGCTTTATAGATCCAGTGGATATATTATCATAATTATCACTTAACATCTAGCTTCATTATCAAATATTTGGGTAAAATTATCTTATTGTTATAAAACATTTAACTCTTATAATACACCATAAAAAAACAGTAACCTTAGGCAGACAATCCAAGGTTACTGTTTTTTTATAAAATTTACTACCATCTTGCTAAACCAGTACTATACTGGTGAGGTTTGCAGTTCTAAGTAACTGCTTGCGTTAATATTTCAAACACTATATTAGTATATCAATTTTTCCCATAAAGTCAATGGTATTGAGGCAAGTTCTACCTTTTTTATAATAGTAGGTTTTTTTCACCTTATGCCATTATGCAATATTAATAGTATACAAATATAAACAGTAAATTTTTACCAATTATAACAATTAGTTAGAAATATTTTATTATCACAAAAATTACTCTTTAACATAGTTTTGCTCATCTTATACAAGATTGAATAATTACCCTTTATACTTATAATTTGGCATTAGCTGTAATTTATGTAGGTTAATTGTATTCATATGGTCTATCTTTTTCTTAATTTCCTCATCATCACAGATACCCTGACGAATATATAAATCTAACTGGTCATAGGTAAATCCTAGATTTTCCTCATCACTCATGCCACAAAGCCCATCTATAGGGGTTTTTGTAATGAATTTTTCTGGGATACCTAGCACTCTACCTACTGCCCTTACCTCAGTTACTGTTAGGTTCATTAAAGGAGAAAAATCCCCTGCACCATCACCGTATTTTGTAGCATAACCCACCCAGTCCTCTGACAGATTACATGTATTAGCCACCCTGCCTCCAACAGTTCCCGATATGGCATATAGAGTAGTCATTCTAATTCTAGCTGGAGTGTTAAACCTTGTTACTGTAGATACTTCCTCGTAACCTAACTCCCCTAGACTAGCTGTGGCTACTGACATAATTTCCCTAACTGTATTACCTATATTTACTGTTACAGATTTTATACCTAGATGCTGACAGATTTCTTCACTGTAGTTTATGTCAAACTGCTCACCCTGTGGCATAAGGACACCTATAACATTATTAGCTCCTAGAGCCTCTGTACACAGTGCTGCTACCACCGAGCTATCCTTACCACCAGATATACCTACTACAGCCTTACAGCCCTTGCCATTAACCTGAAAATACTCCCTTATCCACTGTATTATCTCAGCAGTTACTTTCTTAGCATCAAAACTATACATATCTACTATACCCCTCTACTTTATCCTTTTATATTTACACTACTTTAATCTGACAGCTTCTCATAGTTTCCAGTGCTGCCATATGTTTTTCTACTGTTACACCTGCACAGCAGCTACTGTCTACAGTAATCTCCATCTCTGGATATGCAGCTTTTAGTATTAAGCAGTTAGATACTACACATATATCGGTACAAACACCGATTACCTCTAGGTCACATTCAGGTATTATAGTAGCAATTTTATCATAGCCAAAGGTGTTTTTTTCCATAATAATATAGTCTGTGCCAAAGGTGTAATCACCTATAAGCTCTAATATTTCTTCCTTAAGCTTATGACCTACTGTGCCTTTAATACAGTGCTTTACTGGTAGGTTTCTCCCCTCCTGTGTCTGTAGATAATCCTTACGGTGAGTATCCAGTGTAAAGTAAACCATATTCCCAGCCTTAAGATATGTAGAAATTTTTTCTACTACATTATCTAGTATTCCTAGGGCTTCTTTACTTCCTAAGGATCCATCTACAAAGTCTTTTTGATAATCAATTACTAATAGTGCTTTTTTCATAATAAGGCTCCTTTTTCTATTAAAGTTAAATTTATTACTATAAAAATATTCATTCTTTTCTTGGTGTTTAATAAGCGAAAATCACAAAACCCATCTTTGAAACTTTCTTTGACACTATATACCTTTACAATTATATCTAATTTAGTCTATTAAATCAATAGATTTTACAGCTCCCACATAAACATAAATATTTGTTAAATATAAAACACAGATAATATTATACAGGGTATCTCAACCATATAAGAATTGAGATACCCTGCTTAGACTGAAGATAAAAGCGAAACTACTGTGTCGCTAAAAACTTTCAAATTACGCTCATATACCATTGTATTACTCCCTTATTTGTAAGTTTTGCTCCTTGTCTTTCATCTTTTCTCTTTAGCCTGTACAGATTGCAGACTTTGTCTTCAATCTGTACAGGGTATCTCAATCATAAAAATTGAGATACCCTGCTTTTTATTTATTAATATTTGTCGTCGTGACTAGTTAAAAACTTATTATTGCTAGGTAGAGTTTTTACAGGTATATCCCTGCCTATATCCTCTGCAATATATGTGTTGTAGTTAGTTAACTTAAATGTAGATACTAGGCTCTTTAGGAATGCTGCCTGACTGGATAGTTCCTCACTTGCTGCTGCACTTTCCTCACTGGTTGCTGAGTTAATATGCACTATTCCTGCAATGTGGTCTAGTCCTCCAGTAATGCTATTAATAGCCTCAGACTGGCTAGCTGTTGCCACAGAAATATTCTCGATTAGTCCATTAGTTTCTTTTGCTTTTTCTACTACATCATCTAGGTTACTAGCTGTTTTATTAGCAAGCTCTACACCGTTATTTATAGCAGTGATAGATGCTTCAATTAGGCTGGTTGTGTTCTGTGCTGCCTCAGCTGATTTAGCTGCTAGGTTTCTTACCTCATCAGCTACTACTGCAAAGCCCTTACCTGCATTACCTGCTCTTGCCGCTTCTACTGCCGCATTAAGTGCAAGGATATTGGTCTGGAATGCGATGTCTTCAATAGCTTTAATAATCTTGCTGATTTCTTTAGATTTGCTATCAATCTCTTCCATAGACTTCATAAGTAGTTTCATCTGCTGATTACTTGTATCTACATATTCTGCTGAGGTTACAGACATATCTGCACCCTGCTTGGACAGTTTAGCATTGTCATTGATTTTTTCTGAAACATCGCCAATGGACTCAGCTAGTTCCTGTAGTGAGAAGGACTGCTGTGTAGAACCTTCTGCTAGGGACTGAGCTCCTAATGCCACCTGCTGAGATGCTGATGCCACCTGCTCAGATGCATTGTTTACCTGTATTAGTGTACTGTTCATTTTATTTACAAATTCATGGAAGGATTCATTTATCTTAGCATACTCACCTACATAGATGGAGTCATTGTCATTAGATAGGGTAAAGTCACCATCAGCAAGCTCTGATAGCCTTCTTGATAGATCTTCTACTATTGTATTGGTATCTTCAATACCTGTCATAATATCTTTAGCAAGCTGTGCAAACTCATCTTTTCCCTGAATATCTAGGCTAGCTGATTCCATCTCGCCTCTAGCTACTGCCTGCATAGCATCACAGATTTTCTTAATAGGTACTGTAAATGTTCTTGTAAGTATAATACTAATAAATACTGTTGCTATAATGGATATCCCTGCAATAACTGACAGTGCTATAGTAGAGCTATTTGATCTCTGAATTGTTGCATCTAACATAGCACTTCCATCTTCTCGTAGATCTGCCTCGATTTCATCAAGTATCAGTGCAACATTTCCAAACTCCTTTAGATACTCATTTGCAAATATATCATTGTATTCTTCGTAATCTCTTGAAGTTGCTGCTACCTTTAACTGGGATAAGACTACTGAAAGATTTTGTACTGTTTTTTCTAGGTCGTCATTATTGTTTGCATAGGTTTCACCCATAACATCTATAGTGCCACCTGCTACTAACTCAACAGCATTATCTATAAATTCTTCTGCTGCTATTACTGAAGTTTCAGCACTAGCTATGCTACCACTAGTCGCCTTAGGTACAACTGTATATAGCCCTTCATCTAAATAATCTCGCATAAAGGTAATGTAATCCAATGAAGTATTAATTTTTTCTTTGTATTCTGTTGATCTTTGCTCTAGTGTAATTGATGTGGTGATTGCACTATAACAAGCAAATAACATTAACACTAATATCATCCCTAGTGATAGAGCAAACTTGTACACGATCTTTAAATTTTTCATTTTAATAGTCTCCTTTTTAATCACCACTAACTGTTATTATCAAAACAACTTAGTGTATCACTATATTACCTATATAAAATATCTTCTTACATTATATCACATAGAAAAAAACTTTTAAATAGACAAAAATATAATTATTTCTCTATTTTACTGAAAATTATTGTCAAATTGCACAATTGCATTTAATGACACAAACTTATAAACCGTGTAATTTAAAGGGTTTATAGGGAGTTTCATCTATTTTATTGTCATAAAACCTTCTGAGATACATTACCATTATTTGCTATTATTAAAAGTAACCTATATTTATAAATGTGTTACGACAATAGGATTTTGTCATAATATATCAACAATTTGTAATAAATATACAACTAAAGCCCTTAAATTTCTAATATATAAAATACAATTATTTCCAATAACCACTTGAATATTTCTGTAAAAAAATATATAATTATACTAACTTTTCAAATAGTTACAATATGTATTTTGTATATTGTAACTATGAACAAAGTGCGACCTTATTAGGTTGTAAAGGAAAATATGAAGGAGAGAAACTATTATGAGACAATACCTAGCAAGTAAGATTCGCAATATCGCCCTAGCAGGACACGGTGGAAGCGGTAAGACTTCCCTAGCAGAAGCACTTCTCTATAAAGCAAATGCTACAGATAGATTGGGTAAAACCTCCGAAGGCAACACAATTTGTGACTTCGATCCAGAAGAGATAAAGCGCAAAGTTTCAGTTTCATCAGCTACAGCACCTTTTACATGGGGTAGCGTTAAGATCAACATCGTTGATACTCCAGGATTATTTGACTTTGCAGCAGGTATGCGTGAGGGTATTAGAGCTTGTGAAAGCGTGCTAATTACTATTTCCGGTAAATCCGGCGTAACTGTAGGAGCTGAAAAAGCCTATAACATGGCTAATGAGCTAAACAAATCTAAGATGATTTTTGTAGGAAAATTAGATGCAGATAATGCTGATTTTTATAAAGTTCTATCTGAGTTAAAGGCTAGTTTTGGACCTTCTATATGTCCACTAGTAGTACCTTATAGCGAAGATGGCAAGGTAGTGTGCTATGTTGATTTAGTAGATAACAAAGCATTTAAATACGACGAAAAAGGCACCCCTTCTGAAGTGGCTATGCCAGATGTTGGTCATAGACTAGAAGGTCTTAAGGTTGCTGTTTCTGAAGCTGTTGCCGAAACAGATGAAGAATTATTTGAAAAATACTTCTCCGGTGAGCAGTTCACCCGTGACGAAGTTATCCGTGGTATCCACACAGGTGTTAAAAGTGGTGCAATCACCCCTGTATTCTGTGGTTCTGCAGTAACACTAGAAGGAATTGATACCCTACTAGATGCAATGGTTGACCATCTGCCTTCTGCTTGGGAAAGTGGCGCAGAGATGGCAACTAATAGCAGTGGTGAGTTAATTGAAATCCCTTGTACTGATGAAGCTCCACTAGCTGCCTATGTATTTAAAACAGTAGCTGATCCATTTGTAGGTAAGCTATCATATATTAAGGTGGTTTCTGGTAAACTATCTTCTGATATTGCTCCAATTAACAGCAGAACAGGTAAAGCTGAGCGCCTAGGTAAAATCCTTTATATGAAGGGTAAGAAACAGGAAGAAACAGCATTTATCACAGCTGGTGATATTGGCGCAGTTACAAAACTTGGGGAAACTCTAACTGGTGATTCTCTATGCGATCCTAATAATGTGGTAGCATTCAGTGGTATTAAGTTCCAGAAGCCAACTCTAACTATGGCTGTTAAAACTAAAAATAAAGGCGACGAAGGCAAGGTAGCACAGGGTCTATACCGTCTAATGGAAGAAGATCCAACCTTAGGATTTGAGCAGAATGTTGAAACAAAACAGCAGCTTGTATCCGGCCTAGGAGAACAGCACCTAGATGTTGTAGTCTCTAAACTACAGAGTAAATTTGGTGTAGATATTGATCTAGTAGCACCTAGAGTAGCTTATCGTGAAACAATCCGTAAAAAAGTTAAAGTACAGGGCAGACATAAGAAACAGTCTGGTGGACATGGTCAGTTTGGTGATGTGTGGATTGAATTTGAGCCAACTGTATCCGATGATTTAGTATTTGAGGAAAAGGTATTTGGTGGTGCAGTACCACGAAACTACTTCCCAGCAGTAGAGAAAGGTCTACAGGACTGTGTTAAAAAGGGTACCCTAGCTGGTTATCCTGTTGTAGGTATTAAGGCTACATTAGTAGATGGTTCCTACCATGCAGTAGACTCCTCTGAAATGGCATTTAAAATGGCTGCTTCTGTAGCTTATAAAGCTGGTATACCTGAGGCTTC
The DNA here is from genome assembly GCA_964369235.1 of uncultured Oscillospiraceae bacterium. Classification (GTDB taxonomy): domain Bacteria; phylum Bacillota; class Clostridia; order Oscillospirales; family Ruminococcaceae; genus CAYJEQ01. Next base: position 56,395 of record CAYJEQ010000007.1, read on the forward strand.
TCCAGCTATACTTGAGCCTATTGGATCTCTTAAGGTATATGTAACTGACACTAATACAGGTGATATTATTGGAGAGATTAACAAGCGCCGTGGTAGAATTTTAGGAATGACACCAACTGAGGACGGTTTACAGGAGATTGAGGGTGAGGTACCAATGAGTGAAATGTATGATTTCACCACTGTGTTACGCTCTATCTCTCAGGGTAGAGGTGATTATCAGCTATCCTTCGAAAGATATGAGCAGCTACCTAGCCACCTAGAGCCTAAGGTTATTGAAGATGCTAAGGCAATGATGGAAGAATAATTATATGTAATAAAAGTCCTCTGACCTATGTCAGGGGACTTTTTTGCTATTATAACTAAAATTTTCAGATTAATATATGTAAAACATACAATAATCAAACCCTTTACTGTTTCATAGTAAGGAAATTCACAATTATTATATAATTTCAGTGTAAAATATTGCTTTTATGGTTTGGCTACTGTATAATCATAAATTGTTCTTTAAAAATAACTTAGAAAGAAAGTAAGGTAACATTAATGACAAAAAGACTATTAACACTAATAGTAGCTACAATGCTAACTATGACAACATTTGTAGGATGTGATAACTCTACAGAAGCTCCAGTAACTGCTGACAGCAGTGCTGTATTTAGCACAGAAACAACAGAAACAGCAGAAACAACTGAATCTTCATCTGAAGCTAATGTATCAGATGAATCCATTGTTGAAGAAACAGATGATTATCTAAAATTTAATCAGTACTCCGACCTAGACACACTAATCTATGAATTTGATTCACTAATCTATTTATATGATACAATAGTAGTACCAGGTGAAACATTCCAGCTAGCAGAAGGCTACTATTTCAGTGATCTTACTGGAGCAATGTCTGGCAATGCTGTTACAGTAAGCACTGCTGGTATGAAAATGGATACAGTTGCCCAAATGGTAGATGTTGAGCCTAGCTATCCTGAGATTGACGCAATAGTAGAGGATACAGTAGCTATTATGCATCAGGTTCGTGATATATTCCTTGAAATCCAGACAATGCCTACCGAAAATGTTGACACAGCTAGAGCACAGGAGCTACACAGCCTACTTAACAGCATATACGATGAATACATGAACACAACTTTAGCATATAGCGAAGCATTCTGGGCTGTAAATGAAATCGTAACTGAGCAGAGCCTACAGCAGCAGCTTGAAAATAACGAGCTTATCTCCTACCACGGTAGCATGATTATCGAACTATCTGCTGATCTTGACGAAGTAGTTTTCGCTAACATGGACGATACCACAGGCGCAATAGTTGTGGACTCAGCAACAATCCAGCCTTTAGTTGCAGAAATTGACGGTCATGTTGATTCCTTCCTTGGTGCGATGTCTGATCCTGAGCAGATTGCAATTTTTGATGAAGTAGCTAATGGTAATGTTCTTTATTCTGCTGCAGAAATTCAGGAAACTATTATTACTAACTACGCAGTAATCAAAGATCTAAACGCTATACTAATGGAAACAGCTAATACAGGTGGGGATATTTCTGAAATCTACTGGACAATCTATGATCATGTAGATACATGTATCACTATCTACAATCAGTATCTGATTGAAAAAACTGTTTAATCTCTTATTAGATACACTATATTAATACAGTATATAAAATTATAAAAGTGCTTTCTCTGGTCATTATTAGGACTTAGAGAAGGCACTTTTTTCTATATACCAAAGCAAAATCTACCTCTAGCTTCTCATAAACCACTATAAAATAAAGGTTATATATCAATTGTTGGGGTGCCTTCCCTTGCCGACGGCAAGGGAAGTCACCCCATATAATTTTACCCCAACATTTGGTAAATAAC
>CAYJEQ010000008.1:0-38898 GCA_964369235.1 uncultured Oscillospiraceae bacterium
TAGATGCACCAATGTCATAAACAATGTCAACACCGCCAGTTTCTAGCTCTAGCATCGCTGTTTCTGTTTCAGGAATAATTCTAAATACGATACCAGTTGTGCCAGGAGCACCATCCCAGTATTCTGTGTTAGCTTCTAGAACGATTTCGCTATTTGTATCCCAGCTAACAAATTTAAATGGACCTGTACCTACTGGGTTTGTACCTACAGCGTCACCAGCGGCTGTTACAGCTTCTTCATTCATAATAGCTGTAAGTGGGTTTGCTAGGTAGTCAATAGCAGGAGCAAATGGATATAGGAAATCAATGCTAATATTGTAATCATCAACTACATTAATACCTTCTTTGTCCATAAAGCTTAGTGTATTACCCATGTAAGCTGAGTCATAACCTCTTTCAAATGTGTACTTAACATCGTCAGCTGTGAAAGGCTCTCCATTGTGGAAAGTTACACCTTCACGAAGTTTGATGTTTAGTGTCATACCGTCATTAACGAACTCATAGCTCTCAGCTAGTAGAGGGGAGATTGTACCGTCATTTTCCTGTAGGAATAGTGTATCAAATATCTGACGGAATACACGAGCACTTGGCTGGTCGTTTGTAACCTGTGGGTCAAGTGAAACCGCGTCGGCTTTCTGGGAAACTATAAGTGGCAGAGCAGACTGATCAACAGGTGCTTCTTCTTCTTTTGTGCTACATGATGTCATGGATAGTGTCATTGCAGTTGCTAAAAGCATTGCTAGAATTTTTTTCATAATGTTCTCCTTTCAAATACCGCTAAGAAAGCGATTTAACAGCCGATTTAATCAACTGTCATTTTATCATAGCAAACCGATAAAGCAAAGTCAAGGATTATTCACAATTTCTTCATGAATTTATCACTTTAATGCAGTGTATGGGTAAAATTTTGTCTATTTTATAATATTTGCACAAGAATAACACTAAAAAAAACCACAAAAAAATAGAGATATTTAATAAAGCATTAAATTACTAAAGAGGCTAATAGGATTACAACAGTACTTTTTTTACTATGATTATTATAAAAAAACAGCCATAAAATGATTTTTTCATCTACGGCTGTTACTATTATGTTACTTATGATACTCATTAGAGTCAATAGGTGCATTAGCTCTATCTTCACTACCGTATTCACGAATTACACTGCACACAGTAATGGTGTAACTTTCAAAAAGCTTATTCTTACCCTCTGCCTGTCCCATACGATGTTCAATATTATTTCTCCACTGTGAGACAGCTTCTTCGCTTTCCCATACATTCATAGACAGAAGTTTCCCTTCATTATTAAGGCTAGAAAATCTCTCAGCCCTAACAAATCCCTCATTATCTGCTAACATAGGCTTAAAATAAGCTGCAAGCTCTAGGTATTTCTCCATGCCTTCTTTAGTTGGTGTTACCTCAAATAATACTACAATTTTACTCATTTGTTTTCACGCTCCATTTTAAGTAGATATTTTTTCATCTCTAGCCCTCCTGCATAGCCTACAAGATCACCACTTGCACCGATAACTCGGTGACAGGGTAGGGCTATTGTAATAGGGTTTTTATTATTTGCCATGCCAATGGCACGACTGGCTTTTTCATTACCTACAGCAGTGGCAATTTCCTTATAGGAACGAGTTTCCCCATAGGGGATATTAAGTAGCTCATTCCAGACTTTTTTCTGAAAATCTGTACCATGTAAAGTATATTTAAAGGTAAAAACCTTTCGCTTACCAGTAAAATACTCCATTACCTGACCGAAAACCTCATCGGTAAACTGGGTTTTTTCACCTAAAGCCTCAGGTTCTTCATTTAGCTTTTTTAAATAGGTAACGCTATCACCATCATATTTAATCATAATTTTACCTAAAAATGACTCATATACTGCAAAATTCATTGTCTTTTACCTGCTGTCTATAACCCTTTGGGGTATATCCAGTATTCTCCTTAAAAAATTTATAAAATGCCGACAAACTATTAAATCCCACCAAAAGCCCAATATCCACAATGGAATAACTACTACTAGATAATAACTCCTTAGCCCTATTAATACGCAGACTATCTCTATATGCCTTAGGGGTGATGGCATATTCCTTTTTAAATATCTCTATACCAGTAGATTTAGATAGACCTATATTAGATATGATTTCATCAAGATTAATTTTGTGAGTAAATTTATCATCTATAGTAGATTTTAGTTTTACTGCCATATCCCTCTGGGGGTCAAAGGTAAGTAAATCACTTCTACAGCGTTTACAAGGTCTAAAGCCAGCCTCTGTACAAGCGGTACCACTATGATAAAACACAGTATTCTCCCTTTTAGGGGATTTGGATTTACAGGAAGGTTTACAGTAGATACCTGTGGTTTTTACACAGTAGAAAAATACCCCATCATAAGTCTTATCACAGTTAATAACAGCTGTGTATCTTTCCTCATCGGTAAGCTTAATCATAGATATGACCATGCCTTTCTCTTAGTCTGCAATGTTTTAGGCGATTTTTCTAATGCCAGTAAACTGGCATTAGGAAAATTTCACTCCCTCCCAGTGAAAAGCCTCAAAACTTGCGGTTTGAAAATTTTATTTTCAAACTTTTCCCTTTGCTGTAGGTTTTTTAGAAGATTTTTTAACCTCTGGGTCGGTAAGCTCTGGAATAGCACCACCAGCTATTGCCCATAGATATAAGGCAGCAGTTGTGCCATAGGGGGAGTACCTCTTTTTATATTTATTGAAAAGCTCTGGGGTGATTTTCCTATGTCTGTAAAGCATTCTCATACCACGAAGTATAGCTAAATCTCCATAGCTTATTACATCAGGGCGCTCCATAGCAAAGGTCATAATCATCTCACCAGTCCAAATACCGATACCTTTAATAGAAGATAGTTTTTTGATAATCTCCTCATCACTTAAGGTAGGTAACTCCTCTAGGATTAACTGCTTGTCCATAACGCTTTGTGAGAAGTTTTTTATATACTCCACCTTTCTAAAGGTCATGCCACACTGCTGTAGTGCATTATCATCTACCTTTAGAATACTGATAGCGTCAATAGTCCCAAGAAGCTCCCTCATTCGCCTCCAAACAGTTCTCTGTGCCGAAACAGAAATCTGCTGTCCGATTATATGATGGATTACCGAGGAGAATAAATCCTCGTCAAGGTCTCTATTTATATGCCCTATAGCACTAATTGCATAGGCTAGTTTTTTATCTTTTTTACTAAGGTAATCCGTTTCAGTTTCACCATATTTAAAATACATACATTCACCTATTTTCTTAGATTTATGATATAATCAGCCATTACTTTCGGTTGCCACACCAGTGGCGAGAAAGTAGGCATAAAATAATATAATAAACACCCACAAATTATAATTATTGCCCGTGTCTAATTGTGTTTATTATATCATAATTTCCTAGAAATTTGATATAATCAGCCATTACTTTCGGTTGCCACACCAGTGGCGAGAAAGTAGGCATAAAATAATATAATAAACACCCACACTACTAATATTTGTAAGATGTTATATTGTGTTTATTATATCATAATTTCCTAGAAATTTGATATAATCAGCCATTACTTTCGGTTGCCACACCAGTGGCGAGAAAGTAGGCATAAAATAATATAATAAACACCCACACTACTAATATTTGTAAGATGTTATATTGTGTTTATTATATCATAATTCCACATACTTTTCTTCCTAAAAAGTAAAAAGTAATTTTATGCAAATTCACCTTTAGGATAACTGGTATAATTGAAATACTATAGCTTTGTTGATATAATAAACACAATATGGCTAATTATATCATAACGCTTTGCTTATATAATATAATAAATTTCTGATAAAAAATTAAAAAATACTGTAACCTTTTAATTTAAAATCCTACTGTATAGATGTAAGGCATAAATTTATAATTAAAATAAGGATATAGTTTGACATAGCTCAAACTAATTGAAAGGAAAATTACCATGAAAAAACTACTACTAATAACAATTACAGCAGCATTAACAGTATCTATAATGACAGCATGTACCACCAAGCAGGAGATAGTTAACCAGCCAGATAAAGTTATCACAGCAGAGCCTTCTACAGATAGCCCTACTACCGATGAGCCAATGGGTAAAATAGCAATTAACATAGAGGGGATAGTAACAGATATTCAGGGGGACACTATTATACTAGACAATGGGCAGAGTGTGGTTATTACAGAGGAAACAGAGTTTCAGACACAGGATGTGTGGGAAACAGTAGACATTAATGACGAAATCCAAATAGGCAATAAAATACAAGGCTTTACTACAGATGATACTAGCCTAGAAAAGGTAACAGCCCTAGTAATAAATCAAAATAGCCCACATGATATTATAGGAGAAAATTCCCTAGCAATCTTTAAAGGTGTGATTACAGAACTTCAGGGAGATAGTGCAGTAGTAACCCCTAATAGTGACCAAAATCACATACTATCCTCAGGGGATAAAGTATCTGTAAATACAGCAGATTATGGGGATTTTGCAGTGGGAGATGAGATAGTGGTTTACTACTCAGGAGAGATTATGGAGTCCTACCCACTACAGATTAATGTTAGTGATATAGAGTTATTAGCTGATTTTAATGAAGATTTATCTGAGGAAAATACAGAGAATAGTAGCCAGATAGAAACAGGTGAATTGCTACCAGTAGGTGGAGAAATCGGTGGGGAGCTAGGTATAATAGATACAGAGATTATTATAAATGTTACCAAAGATTACGACGGCAGTTTAAATGATGATTTAAAAAATGTAGGTGCAGTATCTGTAAGAAATATATTTAATAGTGGGGATACAATTATGTATCTAGTAACCCTGTCGGGCCCTAATGAACAAGCAGCAGAGCAGTTAGAAGCACTTGATTATATTAACTATGTAGAGTACAATCAGATGGTATCTATTACAAATTAATTAACCTAGGAGGTATATTGTGGAAGACCATAAAATTATAGAGCTGTTTAATGAGAGAAACCAGTTAGCCTTAGAGGAAACAGCAAAAAAATACGGCAGTTATCTTATGAAAATCTCCATGAATATTTTAAATATACATAGTGATAGTGAGGAGTGTGTTAATGACAGCTATCATATAGTTTGGAACAGTATACCACCTTATACTCCAGTGAAATTCCGTCCATATATAGGGAGAATAGCTAAGAACACAGCCCTTAATAGATATGATTATCTAACAGCAGACAAGCGAAATAGCAGATTTGACAGTACATTATCAGAGCTAGAGGATATGTTTTCTACTGGGGAGGATTTACTGGACATCTTATCAGAAAAAGAACTATCCTCTACTATTAGCGACTTTTTAAGAGGGATAGAGGAAAAACCTAGAAATATCTTTATTAGAAGATACTGGTATAATGATAGTATGGCTGATATAGCTAGTGCCTTTGGAATAAGCATATCTAATGCTAAGGTAATACTCCACCGAATAAGACAACAGTTAAAGAGCAAGCTAGAAGATAAAGGCTATATAGTTTAAAATATCTATTATCAAAGGTAACTACTGAAAACATGGTTACCAGTGGATTTTAAGAAGGGAGTAAGTTTTGAGGCTTTTCACTGGGAGAGAGTGAAATTTTGCTAATGCCAGTTTACTGGCAATGCAAAATCGCCTAAAACATTGCAGACTAAGGGAAAGGCATGGTCATATATATGAAATCAAAGAAACTTTACCAAGGGATAAATAATATAGATGATGATTTAATAGAAGGGGCAGCAGAGATAAAAACAGCTAAGGTAATCCCCTTTAAAAGGTATCTTGCCATCGCAGCTTGTTTTATAGTTGTGGTAGGTGGATACTGGGGTGTTAATCAAAGCAGTAAACCACAGATTGATTTAACCGACAGAATAGTTATAGAGGAAATGTCACCAGAACCTGAATTTTCCCAGTCTGTAACTGTAGACGGAACAGGGGAGGTATTGCCAGAAATATCTGGTTCTATTATGGCAGATATGGCGGTTAATATAGAGGGGATTATAACAGAGGTTGGCAAAGACGGGCTAAGTTTTAAGCTAGACAATGGCAAGTGGGTATATGTAAATGATGACACTATTATTGGTACCACCTGTTATAGTATAGAGGAGAAGGAAAGCTTATACTTTGAGCCTACATTTAGGGTAGGTAATGCTATTTCTGGATTTACCTTAGATACAGAGGCTGAGGAAATTATAGCCTATGCCATCTATAATAACTGGAACTGGGAAGATCCTATAAGATAATATCCATTGTTATGGTGTATTCCTTCGCCACAGGCGATAGAATACACCACTTATAATTTTACTATAATTTTTTAATAATAAGCTACAGATTAAAATTAGTTTATGATATAATAAACACAATTATAAAGTAGTTATTGGTTTATATTTATGAGTGTTTATTATAATCTAAAGCTGTGCTTTAGATTTGATGCCTAGGACGATTCACCATGCTTGCTTAGCGAGCTATTGTTACCGTCCCTCATGGCTGATTATATCAAATTTCTGCGAAATTCTGATATAATAAACACAATTATAAAGTAGTTATTGGTTTAATATTAGTATTTTAATAATCCTAAAGTCCTATAAAGATAGCTTTAGGTGATTTTTAGTAAGTAATCTAGAAAGGACATAGAAGATGGGTAGTATTATTTTAGCTTATAAAGAGGAGTTTAAAGATTATAACTCTAGTATATTATTAAAAGATATGATTGCAGGGCTTACCTCAGCCATAGTGGCACTTCCTTTAATCCTTGCCTTAGGTGCTTCTAATGGAGCTGACGAAGCCACAGGGATGAAAACAGCCATACTTGCCTGTATATTTATCTCTCTATTTGGTGGAGGTAGATTTCAGCTTAACGGTGCCACAGCAGCAACGGTGGCAGTGCTAGGTGGTGTAAGTATTAACTACGGGGTGGAAGCAGTGTTTCTCTGTGGATTTCTCAGTGGGATAATCATGGTGATATTTAGCCTTATTAAAGTAGGTAAAATCCTAGAGAAAATCGATAAAAGGGTACTACTGGGGCTAAATTCAGGCATAGGGCTTTTGGTGGTATCAGGGCAGTTAGATAATCTATTTGGTTTAGAGCCAATTAGTGGTAGTGTGTTTTCGGTGTTTATACAGTTTATTACCAAGGTTTCACAGGCTGATATAATGTCGGTGATATTTGGAGTAGGGGCTATCATAGCCTTATACATATACCCTAAAAAGCTAAAAAAAATAATACCAGCCCAGATTGTAGTGTTTATAGTTGGGGCGATTATTAATATGATTGTCTATGTAGATATAGCTAAAATATCCCAGCTACCAAGAGTGCTGGATTTTACCTTTAGTGGTTTAAGTTTTAATCATGTGGGAGTGTTAATAGCACCAGCCTTTAATGTGGCATTAATACTAATGATTAAATCAGTAAGTTCAGTGCTATCAAATGCCAATCTAACAAAAACTCCCTGTAATGTTAATCAGGAATTAATGGCTATGGGTGTGGGAAATATTATAATGTCCTTTTTTGGCTGTATACCCTCAGGGGCTAGTTTCTCCCCTACACAGGTTTCCATAATTGCTGGGGCGAAAACTAGGATGTCAGCACTATTTCATTCCCTATCACTGATTATTATACTGCTGATTTTTGCACCTGTAATCACCTATCTGCCTGTAGCTGTACTAGCTGGAATATTAGTTCACGCAGGATGTACCATGATAAAAAAACCCAGCTTAAATAACCCTATATCACTAATTACCATTATATTTATTTTATTTGTAGATGTAAGTATTGCTATTGGAATAAGCAGTCTAATAGTATATTTATTACCAAAGATTAAAAAATCAGATAAAACAAGAGCATAAAACCTCTAGTAATTAAAAAACTAAAAGGGCAGTGACGAAAATAAAAAATCGTCACTGCCTCTTATATTTATAAAATATTTAGCTCCATTTTTTCTGAGATAAACTCCATAGCTTTAATGCCACAATAGCTATTGCCACAATCATCTAACTTAGGAGAATAAACACTAATACCAAGCTTATTAGGCACAGCACCAATTATGCCTCCACCTACACCGCTTTTAGAGGGGATACCAACATTAACAGCATATTTACCAGAACCATCATAAAGACCACAGGTAACCATCAGAGAACGAATTAATCTAGCTGTGTGGTTACTAATAATAGTTTCCTTAGTTTTAGGACAGACACCATTATTAGCTAGAACAGCACTCATATAGGAAAGCTCTTTGCAGTTAGCAAGGATTGAGCATGTTTTAAAATAAATCTCCAGATGTTCTTCCACATTACCAGAGATAATGCCATTAGACTTTAACATATAAATAAGAGCTCGGTTTCTATCACCTGTTAAACTCTCAGAGATATAAACATCTTCATCATAGGTAAGCTGAGGGTTGTCTAGTAGCTTTTTAGAAAGGTTAAGGACTTTGTCCAGTCGCTCCTTAGGGGAGCTTCCAGTTATAGAGGAGGTTACCGATAATGCACCAGCATTTATCATAGGGTTTAAAGGGATTTTTGAGCGGTTTTCCAGTCGTATAATAGAGTTAAAAGGATCCCCAGTAGGCTCTGTTCCAACCTTTCTAAAAACCTCATCATAACCTACATCTTCGGTAGCTGTGCATAGTAGTATTATTTTACTAATACTCTGAATAGTAAAATAATGCTGACATTCTCCTATAGTATACACCTGTCCCTCTAGGGTAGTAAGGGCAATTCCCAACTTATTAGGATCACACTGGGCTAGTTTAGGGATATAATCAGCTAGTTTCCCTTGGGATAAAAACTGGGAAGAGTAGCTATAGCCATCATTTAAAATAGCATTAATATCAAATTTTCCTGTATTCATAATAAATCACCATTAAATCAAATTTGCCTTAGCTATAAGCAAAAAGCATAAATATAATCTTACAGGCAACAGTATATCACTGATTTAACTTATAATTATTAACAAATGATTAACAATAGGGATTTATCCAACAAATCATACAGAATGCTAGGTTTTACTGGAAAAATTTTGTGTATTATATGGTGGTTGATAATTTTAAATTCGCTGTAAATAATATTTCTACTTAATAACTATTGTATTTAATGTTTAGTGATATTCACAAAATAATAATATTATCATCATAGAAAAGTCATTGACCAGTCGTTCAATATGTGTTATTATACATACATTGAACGACTGGTCAATTAATTCTAAAAGGTAATTTAATAATAAAATCCTAATACTAGGAGAAGGGGAAGATAGTAATGACAAATAATAAGGAAGTAAATCAGGAAACAATAAACAAGATCGTTACTAGTGCCACAGCACTATTTAACAATAAAGGTTATGCAGGGACATCTATAAGTGATATAGCAAAAAATGCCCAGTTGTCTAAAGGGATACTATATCATTATTTTGATAATAAAGATCAGCTATATCTTCACTGTGGAAAAAAATGTTTAGATGATTATAGTAGTTATCTAGGTAATAATCTAAATGAAAGCTTAGATATTGATGAAACCATTACTGAAAACATAAAAATAAGGCTTAGATTTTTCAAGGATTTTCCTCAGTATAAAACTTTATTTAATTTCATCATACTAAAAAAACCTGAACACCTAACAAAGGAATTATTAGAGCTTCGTCAAGGATTTAAAGAAGAAAATCAAAAAAGGCTGCGAGCCAGAATAGCCAATATAAAGTTAGGAGAAGGAATAGATGAACAGGATATTATAACCTTTACCACTATGATACAAAATAACGCTTCCCTAATGCTACAAGATGATATAGATGAAGAAACACAGCAGATAGCCTTTGAACGGGTGCTGCGAATGATAAAGATATTTAATAATGGATTAAAGGTAGATTTGCAGTAATCTACATAAATAGGAGGAGTTAGAAATGGAAAAGATATTAGTGTGTATATTTGCAGGTATGGGGGCAGGACTGGGCACTGGATTTGCTGGTATGAGTGCAGCGGTGGTTATTTCACCAATGTTAATTATATTTTTAGGGATGAATCCCTATGAGGCTATAGGTATAGCCCTAGCCTCTGATATACTGGCAAGTGCAGTATCTGCTTACACCTATGGTAAGAATAAGAACATAGATATAAAAAATAGCAAAACCCTACTAATAAGTGTGCTAACATTTACCTTTATAGGAGCCTTTGTAGCTAGTTTAGTACCTAGTGAATCTATGGGCAATATAGCAGTGTATATGTCCCTAATAATGGGTATAAAATTTCTAACTAAAAAAGAATCCCAGCCTAAACCTCAGAAAGAGTTTAAAGGTAGCTTAAAGATAATACTACCTATTCTATGTGGGGCAGTAATTGGTTTTATCTGTGGATTTGTAGGATCAGGTGGAGGCATAATGATGCTTACACTAATGACAACAGTTTTAGGTTATGAGTTAAAGAAAGCTGTGGGAACCAGTGTGTTTATAATGACATTTACAGCACTTTTTGGCGCTGTATCCCACTTTACAATACAGCAGATAATCCCTGATTTATCGGTGATGTTAATCTGTATGATTTCCACACTATTCTTTGCGCTAATAGGTGCTAGATTTGCTAATAAAGCTAAGCCAATGGTGTTAAACAGAGCTACAGGAACGGTGCTTACAAGTTTGGGCATAGTGCTAATTATCGCTAATAGAATGGTTATATAATAAATATATTAATTAGTATAAAGATATAGAAAGGACATTTATTGCTATGAAAAAAGATATGATAAAGGTAAAGAAAAAGAAAAATAAGCCCTTTATATACTACTGGTTGGTAGTTACTTTAATAATAATGGTATTTAATATTATTACAGCGTCACTATTTGGGAGAAATTCCGTAACCTCAGTAACCTATGATGTATTCTTAGATGATGTTAACGCAGGGAGAATAGATACAGTGCAGGTAATGGACGAGTCTATTATGTATGGTATTGAGGTAGAGGTAGAAGGTAGGGAAGAAACAAAAACCCAGATATACTCTACTACAAGAATGCAGGATGATGATCTTGTAGATAAGTTATATGAATCAGGAGCAGAATTTATAGAGGTTTACCCTAAGGAAAGCTCATTTTTAATGAATATAATTAGCACAGTAATTATGGTGGTTATCTTCTCCCTAATATGGAGATTTATAATGTCAAAGACCATGGGTAATATGGGTGGAGGAAGCTCCATGTCCTTTGGTAAATCAAGTGCTAAGATATATGCAGAAACCACCACAGGAAAAACCTTTGCAGATGTGGCTGGACAGGAGGAAGCTAAGGAAGCACTAAGGGAGGTGGTGGATTTTCTAAACCACCCAGAAAAATATGCTGAAATCGGTGCTAACCTACCTAAAGGTGTACTGCTAGTAGGCCCTCCAGGAACAGGTAAAACCCTACTGGCAAAGGCTGTAGCAGGGGAGTCTAATGTGCCATTCTTCTCTATATCAGGCTCGGAGTTTGTAGAGATGTTTGTAGGTATGGGAGCTGCTAAGGTAAGGGATCTATTTAAACAAGCTAACGAGAAAGCACCTTGTATCATATTTATTGATGAAATTGATACCATAGGTAAAAAGCGAGATAGTGGCATGGGAGGTAATGACGAGCGAGAGCAAACACTTAACCAGCTACTTACTGAGATGGATGGCTTTGACGGACAGAAAGGTGTAGTGCTACTAGCGGCATCTAACCGCCCAGAGATTTTAGATAAGGCTTTAACTAGACCGGGGAGATTTGACCGTAGAGTGCCTGTGGAACTGCCAGATCAGAAAGGCAGAGAGTCAATACTGGAGGTACATGGTAAGAATGTTAAGCTATCAGAGGATATAGATTTTGAGAAGATAGCTAGAGCAACCTCTGGGGCAAATGGTGCAGAACTTGCTAATATAATAAATGAAGCGGCACTAAGGGCTGTTAGAGGGGAGAGAACCCATGTAAGCCAACAGGATTTAGAGGAAAGTGTAGAGGTAGTAATAGCAGGATACCAGCGAAAGAATGCAGTAGTATCAGAAAAAGAGCGAAAAATTGTATCCTATCATGAGGTAGGCCATGCTTTGGTAGCTGCACTGCAAAGTGACAGTGCACCAGTACACAAGATTACAATTATCCCTAGAACATCTGGTGCACTAGGATATACCATGCAGGTGGACAGTGATGAGAAATTCTTAATGAGTAAGGAACAGGCTTTAAATAAGATTGCTACCTATACAGGAGGCAGAGCAGCAGAGGAGTTAATATTTGACTCTATTACCACTGGGGCATCTAATGACATTGAACAGGCTACAAGGATTGCTAGGGCTATGATAACTAGATATGGTATGAGCGATAAATTTGGTATGGTGGCACTGGAAACGGTGAATAATCAGTATCTAGGTGGGGACACCTCTATGATATGCTCTGGTGATACAGCAAAGCTAATTGATGAGGAGGTTATAAAGACTATAAGTAACCAGTATGATAAAGCAATGAATATACTAAAGGATAATATAGAAAAACTCCATGAAATATCCCAGTACCTACTGGATAAGGAAACTATTACAGGGGAAGAATTTATGGAGATGCTACAGAGATAATCCTGTAGTTAACTGTAGATTAAAGAATATAATAAAACTAGGGTATATCCACTGCTACTAAGTAGTGAATATACCCTAGTGTGATTTTCTACTAAGTTTTGGTAAATAATAGATGAAAATTCTTTCACAAATCTTTGGGTAAAGCTGACAACTCTTATAAACCCGAAAAAATTCAGGTTATTTACCAAATATTCGGGTGAAATTATATGTGGTGCCTTCCCTCACTAAGGGCGAGGAAAGGCACCACAACAATTGATATATAGGCAAAAATCCACCGAAGACACCTATCTTCAGTGGATTTTTAATTATATGTTATATATTATTTCTGTCTGTCGTAGGTAAGTTCCACAATACCATTGCCGTTTTTAGTGGATATTAGTTTAAGCTTTTGCTGATCATCAAATCTGCTAAAAAGCTTAATGCCATTACCTAATACAGTAGGGATAATGCTAATAATATAGCGATCAATCTGATTGTCGGATATAAGGGCATTAGCTATAGTAGCACCACCACATATCCACACATCTTTCTCACTTTGTTCTCGCAGTTTTTTAATTAAACTGCTAGGAGGTTCATCAGTAAAATGCACATTGCCAATGGATTTAATCTTCTTCTTGGTAATAACATAGGACTCTAATTTTTTATAAGGCCAGTCATTAGGGGAGAGCTGATTAGTAATCTGATCATAGGTGTTATAGCCCATTACCACAGTGTCAACACTGGATATAAAGCTATCATAATCACCACCTAGACTATCAGGATCGGAACCATCGCCAACAAGCCAGGATACACTACCTTCGGTATCGGCAATATAACCATCTAAGCTCATTGCAATATAAAGTACAATCTTACTCATATTATTCCTCCATTATAGAGCTCTTGTTTCTAGCTCTTCTTTAATCTGTGCAATAAAGCTATCAAGATCCATAGTACCCATATCACCATGTTTACGGGAGCGGATTGCAACTGCTCCAGCTTCCATCTCCTTATCACCAACTACTAGCATATAAGGGATTTTCTCCAGCTGTGCTTCACGGATTTTATAACCCATTTTTTCGTTTCTCAGGTCAGTTTCAACGATAAATCCAGCTGCTCTTAGCTTCTTTTCCATGTCCTTAGCATAATCAGCCTGCTTGTCAGAGATAGGGATAATCTTAGCCTGTACAGGCGCTAACCACAGTGGGAATGCACCAGCATACTTCTCAATAAGAAGTGCTAGAGTTCTTTCGTAACAACCTAGTGCTGTACGGTGGATAATATAAGGGAATTTTTTTGTGCCGTCACTGTCGATATATTCCATACCAAAACGCTCTGCAAGCTGGAAGTCAATCTGAATTGTAATCAGTGTATCTTCCTTACCGTGAACATTCTTAATCTGAATATCAAGTTTAGGGCCGTAGAATGCAGCTTCCCCTTCAGCTTCGTAGAAATCAAGATCTAGATGCTGTAGAATATCTCTCATCTGATCCTGAATAGTTTCCCACTGCTCAGGAGAGCCGATGTACTTACCCTTATTATTAGGATCCCATTTAGAGAAGCAGTAGCTTACATCTTCTTCAAGTCCCAGTGTTCTCATCATATATCTAGCTAGGTCTAAACACTCTACAAACTCAGCTTCTAGCTGGTCTGGTGTACAGATAATATGACCTTCAGATATTGTAAACTGACGAACACGGATAAGTCCATGCATCTCACCAGAGGATTCATTTCTAAATAGTGTAGCTGTTTCCCCTAGACGCATAGGCAGATCACGATAGGAACGCATATCAGCTAAAAATGCCTGAAACTGGAATGGGCAGGTCATAGGACGCAGTGCAAATACTTCGCTGTCCTTCTCCTCATCACCAAGTACAAACATACCATCACGATAGTGCTGCCAGTGTCCAGAGATAGAGTATAGATCGCTTTTTGCCATTAGAGGAGTTCTTGTTCTCTGGTATCCACGACGCTCTTCCTCATCTTCTACAAAACGCTGTAGAGTCTGCACTATCTTAGCGCCCTTAGGTAGTAGGATAGGTAGCCCCTGTCCAATATAATCAACTGTGGTAAATAGCTTAAGCTCTCTACCGATTTTGTTGTGATCTCTCTTTTTAGCTTCTTCGACTGCTGCTAGGTATTCTTCTAGCGGTGCAGCCTTAGGGAATGCTGTACCGTATACACGACATAACATATCATTTTCTGCATCGCCTCTCCAGTAAGCACCTGTACACTGTGTTAGCTTAATAGCCTTAAGTGGTGCAGTGGATATTAGATGTGGGCCAGCACATAAATCTACAAAATTACCCTGTTTGTAGAAGCTTACCTTTTCCCCATTAGCTGAATGTTCATTGATAAGTTCTATCTTATAAGGCTGATCCTTCATAAGCTCTAGTGCTTCTGCTCGGTCTAGCTCAAATCTCTCGATTAAAGCACCTTCGGAAACAATCTTAGCCATTTCCTTGTTTATCTTCTCTAGCTCCTCAGGGGTAAAAGGTTTTTCCACCTGAAAATCATAGTAAAATCCATTATCAATAGCAGGACCCATAGCGTATTTAGCATTTGGGTATAGTCTAGTTACAGCCTGTGCCAGTACATGGGAAGCTGTATGCCAGAAAGTTTTCTTACCATCTTCGCTATCAAATGTTAGTATTTCCACAGCACAGTCCTCTGTTACTGGTGTTCTTAGGTCGGATAATTCTCCATTAATTTTACCAGCACAGCTTGCTTTGTATAGCCCACTGCCTAGATTTTTTGCGATTTCGCCAATTGTGATGCCCTGTTCGTATTCTTTAACAATGCCATCTTTAAGTGTTACTTTAATCATAGTATTCTTCCTTTCAGTAAATAAAAAAAGCCCCATCCCACAACGGGATGAAGCTAATAACTCCATGGTTCCACCCGAATTGCATAGCAAAGCTATACCACTCATGATACTTTAACGCAGTAATTACGGTGTATTTGGTGCTGTTTGCATTAATTACACTCTCGGAGGTGGTAGGATCATAACCATTATTTTAGGTATATTTCAGCAAATTATACCCTCTCTGGAAAAAACAGGTTAAGCCAGTCCTCGTCATCGATTTATTATCATAAATAGTAACACTTTACCGAGGTTTTGTCAATGAAATAATTGAAAATTCTCGGTAAATTTACTACTTATATGCTATTATTATAAAATCCCAAACCACCACAAAAGTTTTATTTATACAGGTGACAGGCAACACTGTGGTTAGGAGAGTGTTCCTTTAGGGTAGGTATCTCACTTTTACATATATCCATTACCTTCTCACATCTGGTAGAGTAGGGGCAACCTTCCTTGGCAAAAGGCGCTATCTGTCCCACTTTTTCATATAGGCTGTCCTTATCCTCCACCACCTGTGGACGAGGGATAACCGACATAAGTAGGCTGGAGTAAGGGTGTAGAGGATTTGTAAAGAAACTTTCGGTTTCGGCAAGTTCTACCAGTCTACCTCCGTACATAACACCTACACGATCACTTATAAATCTAATAACCGATAGATCATGGGAGATAAATAGATAGGAAAGCTTACGCTCTTTCTGTAGCTTTTTCATAAGGTTTAACACCTGTGCCTGTACCGACACATCTAGGGCTGATACAGGCTCATCGCAAACGATGAAATCAGGATCTAAAGAGATAGCCTTAGCTATTCCCAGACGCTGACGCTGTCCACCAGAAAACTCATGGGGATATTTTGATTTACTATCAGGGTTAAAGCCTACTTCGGCCATGAGGTTGTCAATTTTCTCATTAACCTCTGACTGGGTAAGGGTAGGATAGTGAAGTTTTATAGCTTCCTGTAAACTCTGGTCAATAGTCCATCTAGGATCAAAGGCTGAGTTTGCATTTTGGAATATCATCTGCATCTGTCTGCGATAGGGCAGAAGCTCTTTATCAGACAGTTTAGTTATATCAACACCATTGTACAGCACCTGTCCACTGGTCACTGGGTGAAGTCCTAGTATACATCTACCAGTGGTGGATTTACCACAGCCAGATTCACCTACTATACCTAAAGTTTCCTGTTTATCAATGGAAAAACTCACATTGCTAACAGCTTTGATTATTTCTTTTTTAGAGATAAAAACTCCCTTTTTATTTTCATAGTGTTTAGTAACATCTACAAGTTCTAGCAGTTTCATTTAGCACCTCCAAAATCCTTTTCCAGTAAGAAACATCTACAGTAATGATTTTCTCCCACCTGATATAGAGGTGGCTTTTCTTTGGTGCATATATCCATTGCTTTACTGCAACGAGGGGCAAAGGCACATCCCACTGTGGACTGACCTAGACTAGGTACAACCCCAGGTATTGCATCAAGGCTATCTTCCTTAAAATCAATCTTTGGTATACAGGCAAAAAGCCCACTGGTGTAAGGGTGATAGTGCTTTTGAAATAGTGCTGAAACAGGAGCAGTTTCTACAATTTCTCCATAGTACATAACACAGACTCTATCACAGACCTGTGCCACCACTCCTAGATTATGGCTAATTAGAATAATAGCTGTGCTGTATTTTTTCTTTAGATTATTCATTAGCTTTAGTATCTGGGCTTGGATAGTTACATCAAGGGCTGTGGTAGGCTCATCAGCTATTAGAATATTAGGATTACAGGAAAGACTCATTGCAATCATAACTCGCTGAAGCATCCCTCCAGAAAGCTGGAATGGGTAGTTTTTTACTATCTGTTCAGGACGCTGTATACCCATCTCACCTAAAAGGGATATGGCAAGCTGAGTGGCTTCCTTCTTTTTAAGTTTTAGGTGGGGCATAATCATCTCAAGCATCTGATCTCCAATAGTAAGGACTGGATTAAGTGCTGTCATAGGCTCTTGGAATATCATAGCAATTTGGCTACCACGAAGTTTTCTCATTTCATTATCCGATAGCTTAAATAAATCTACATCGCCAAATATAGCAGATCCTGAGGACACAGATATATTTTTCCCCAGTAGCCCTGCTATAGATAGCGCAGTTAAACTCTTGCCACAACCAGATTCTCCAACTAGACCTAGGGTTTCACCTTTATTTAGGTTAAAACTTATATCCGACACAGCAGTAAAGGTACCATAGTTGGTTTTTATTTGGGTAGATAGATTATCTACCTTTAAAACAGTTGACATTTGTATTATCATCCTTTTTTGATGGAAGTTATATTTCACCCTCCCAAACCTAATAGGCAAAGGGAGGGTGAATTTAGGGTGGCTAGGTACTAGTTAATAGTCATCTCAGCAAAGCGAAGTGCTCCATCTGGATAGTGTTTGTATCTTGTTATTTTATCATTTAATACTACGATTGTGGATTTCTCGTATAGAGGCACTACACCAGCATCTTCTGCAACTAATAGCTGTGCATCTTGATACATGGAGTATCTTTCTTCTAGGCTGTTAAGGCTTTCTGCTTCTTCCCAGATAGCATCTACCCCAGCACTGGAATACTTACCGTAGTTGTACTCACCCTTAGAGTAGAACACATTACCGAAATAGTAACCAGGGTCATTTACAAAAGCAGTGTAACTAGCTAAAGCCATCTGGAAATTCTGCCCACGAATAGCTTCTAGGTACTGTGGTCTTTCTAGCTTGTTAATGGTTACATCAATACCGATTTCAGACAGTACAGATTCTAGTAGAATAGCTGTATCCTCATCTTCCTGACTGGAAGCACTAATAGTAAGCTCTAAAGGGAAGCCCTCTGGATAGCCAGCTTCTGCTAGTAGGGACTTAGCTTTTTCTAAATCCTGAGTGTATACACCCTCAGTAGAATCTAGGTATGCAGGCATAATCTGTGGAACGATGTGATCTAGCTTAGTAGCTCTGCCGTCCATAATATCGTTTACAATGCTGTCATAAGGCATAGCGTAGTTTAGAGCTTGGCGTACTAGCTGATTGTCAAAAGGTGCTGTAGTGGTGTTAAGGCTACCGTAAACAACAGCAACACTTTCATACTCACGAACCTGAATATCCTCAGCATCATCAAAGGAGCTTAAATCCTTAGCTGGTACAGTTAGGGCAAGATCAGCATCACCATTTTTGGTGAAAAGCACACGGTTAGAAGCCTCAGCTACTACCTGAACTACAACTTCATCAATGTCTACTTTGCCTTTCCAGTAGTCTTCTCTAGCTTTTAGAATACTTTCGGTAGTTGCGTCCCAACTTTCAATAGCATAAGCGCCAGAGCCCACTGTATTAGTGGTTAAGAACTCGTCAATTTCTTCTTCGGTCATACCTTCTAGCTCATTAGGGTTTACAATGGAGAAGATATGCATCTGTAGCAGATTAAAGAATATTGTAGATGGCTTAGATAGATTAAACTGTACAGTGTTCTCGTCTATTGCTTCCATAGTGTCAATATTTGCAAGGGTGTATAAAAATCCTGTGTAGTTGGAATTTTTAATACGGTTAAAGGAGTAGATAACTGCATTAGAATCTACCTTGTCCCCATTGGCAAAAGTAGCAGTTTCATCTAGGGTAATTGTGTAGGTCAGACCATCTTCCGACACCTGCCAAGACTTAGCTAAGGAAGGCTGAATGTCGGAGGTTACAGCCATTTCGTAGCCCATTTCGTCAGTTGTGGAACCATAGGTAACTAGCTGATCATAGCTGGCATTAACAAAAATTGCAGAGATACTATCGGTAGCTCTAGTTGGGTTTAGGGTATTGCCTCCAGAAGCTAGGGCAACTACTAGGGTATTATCTACTGGTGTAGCTGTTTCGGTGGAGGAGGTGGCACCATCTGGTGTGGTTGTTTCTGAGGAAGGTGCATTTGCACTTTCTGCACAGCCAGTAAGAACTAGAATGCTGGCAAGTAAAGTGGATAGAATTTTCTTTTTCATAAAAAATCTCCTTTTCTAATTAAAAATATATTATATTTACTTAGGTAAAATTAACTGCGATTGTCTAGGGTATCTCTTAGACCGTCCCCAACAAGGTTAAAGGAAAGGACTAGGCTAGCTATAGCAAGGCCAGGGAAGAACATCATCCACCACTGTCCTGTAAGGATATAGTCCTTAGCATCAGAAATCATATATCCCCACTCAGCTTGAGGGGGCTGTACCCCTATACCTAGAAAGCTCAGACTGGATACAGTTAGTATGGCACTGCCTAAACTTAGAGAAACTCTAACAATAATTGGAGTTAAACAGTTAGGTAGTATATGTCTAGTTAAGATGTGTTTTTTCTCAAGGCCGATAACCCTTTCCCCTTCAATAAAGGGGCTGTTTTTCACCGAAAGAGTTTGGGCATACATAAGCCTAGCAAAAAGTGGTATACCTGCAATACCAACGGACAGCATAGCACTAAAGCTATTTCGCCCTAGGGCAACGGACAGGGACATTACCAGTATAAGCATAGGAAAGGCTTGCAGTGAGTCCATTATCCTCATAATAAGATTACCTAGCTTGCCTTCATAATATCCAGCAAAAGCTCCTAGGAATATCCCTATTACCAGTGAGATAGAAACAGCTACAAATCCCAGTAGCAGTGACACCCTAGCCCCAACCATAATACGGCTAAATATATCCCTACCATGATTGTCAGTACCCATAATATTTGAAGATGAAGGTGGCTCTAAGGCACTAGATAGGTCTACTAGATTAGGTTCATAGGGGGTGTATATAAAGGACATCAGTCCTATTATAATCCACAGTATAATACAGACAGCGCCTATAACCGATAGCTTTTGCTTTAAAAATCGCTGGAAAAAGCTAGGTCTAGCTGTTTTTTTGCTAATATCTTGTGAGTTCATTTATATGTTCAGTCCTTTCTAGGAAGATTAGCTATAGGAAATTCTAGGATCTACTACAGTATATAAAATATCTAGTAGTAGATTAATACCCATGTAGATAAATACACTAACAAGGGTAAATGCCTGTACTGGAGCATAGTCAGTTTGTAGAATAGAGGTGGTAATATAACTGCCAACACCAGGCCAGTTAAAGATGGTTTCGATAACAACTGCATTGCCAATAAGACTACCAAACTGAGCACCAATAACTGTTAGAATTGGCACTAATATACTGCGAAAACCATGTTTAAGGATTATTTTGCTTTCTTTCATTCCTTTGGAACGGGCAGTGCGTATAAAATCAAGGTTTAAAACCTCAAGCATATTATTTCTAGTCATTCTTGAGATAATGGCTAGGGAGCTAAGGGATAAGCAGATAGCCGGCAGTATAATATAGGACAGGGCATCTTTAAAGGCAACCATGTCATTAGACAGTAGGCTGTCCAGTAGATACAGTCCTGTAATATGGGTGGGGGGATTTATCTGCCTAGATATTCTGCCAAAAGGTGCTGGGATAATATCCCACTGAGAGTATAGTAGGAATATAAGTACGAATCCAATCCAAAATACCGGTAAGCTAGTTCCCAGCAGTGTAATAAATCTAGTTGCATAGTCGGCAATGGAATTTTTTTTAGCTGCTGCTAATATGCCCAGTGGCACACCTAGAACAATGGCAATAGTAAGTGCAACTAAAGCAAGCTCTATAGAGGCTGGGAAACGATCAGCAAAATCCTCAGTAACAGCTTTACCAGTTCGGTAGGAAGTACCTAAATCTCCCTGTAAGGTATCCCCTAGATAGATAATAAACTGTTCAGGAACTGATTTATTAAGTCCCATTTCTTCTCTAATAGCATCTACAGCTGACTGTGGGGCTTGTTCTCCGGCAATTAGCCTAGCAGGATCACCGGGAACTAACCTAGTTAGGGCGAAGGTGATAAGGAGAACCAGTAGTATAGAGGGTATCATCTGTAGAATTCGTTTTAAAATATATTTCATATTTAAATAAATTTACCTTTCTAAAAACTAATATCTTTATGGATTAAATCTCTACCACAAAGATATACTTTTAAATGCTAACATATTAATATTATATTGTCAATAATAATTAAATATTTGACATATTACCATAGTTTGCTTGGTTAATAGTAGAGTATATTACAATTACCATAAAATATGTAACTATATAGGCCTACTAGTATCTTACAAATCTGCTAACAATAGCCATAGTATATAGAGTGCAATGGTAAATTTTTTTGTATTTATTTAATATCTGTAGAATAACCTAAATACATACGAAAATTTTTAGTGAAAGGTAGGTTATTTAATGACTGGGGAGAATTTTTTGTGGGTGGCAAAACAGTGTTTACATAGCTATAAACCACAGGTAGATAATTATAACAAATTCATAAGGGTAATTGATAATAAAGAAAGCGATGTTTATGTGGTTATTAACAGCTTTGCAGAGGGGGTGTTAATAACATTTAGAGGCAGTGATAGTAAAAAAGACTGGAAAACCAATCTTACCTTAATAAAAAAAACCATACCCTATGGAAATATTAGTTCACCCATAAAGGTACACAGTGGTTTTCTCACTGCCTATAAATCCGTGAGAGAGGATATACTACAGCAGATAGGTAAGGATATAAAAAGGGTTATAGTAACAGGGCATTCACAGGGAGGGGCACTGGCTACTTTGTGTGCAGTGGATATAGAGTATAATTTTTCTAATATACAGGTGGAGCTTTACGGCTATGGCAGTCCTAGAGTAGGCAATAGAGCCTTTGCTAAGTCCTATAATAAAAGGGTGCCATTATCATTTAGAATAGTTACTAGAGGGGATATGGTAACCAAGGTACCACCAGTGATAATGGGGTATCGTCATGTAGGCATAGGATATAAACTCCCCTCACCAGTAAATAGCGATAATCACAGTATAAGGTCATATATACAAAGTCTAATAGCCACCACTCAATTTAGACAGATAGAAATCCTTACCATAGCAAAAGACTCCTAGATAGTAACCACATTAAGTAAATATCATAGAATATCTTATGATAGTCTGTAATTATACTAGAAATATAGGGGGTATTACAAATATGGTTACATTAGCTGAGATAGATAATAATAAGAAATATACAATTACCAATATATCCTGTGAAAAGGCAACAAAGGAAAGGCTAGGGGATATGGGCATAATAGAGGGCAGTGAAATTAGCTGTGTACATATTGGATATGGTGGCAGTCCTAGGGCTTTTATGGTAAAAGGGATGATGGTGGCGATTAGAACTGCTGATTGTAGCCTTATATCTGTAAAGGAGGTAGAGTAGTGGTAAATAGTAGTGAGAATAAACCTACAATAGCCTTTGCAGGTAATCCTAATGTGGGGAAAAGTACATTGTTTAATAGTATTACTGGACTTAAACAGCATACAGGTAACTGGACAGGGAAAACAGTAGATATAGCACAGGGAAGTTATATTTATAATAATAATCAGTATAATGTGGTGGACTTACCTGGTTGTTATTCACTGGGCTCTAATTACTGTGAGGAGGGGATAGCCACCCAGTATATAGAGAAAGGCGAAATAGATTGTAGGGTAATAGTTTGTGATAGCACCTGTTTGGAAAGATGTCTTAATTTAGTTTTGCAGATTGTACAGATTGATCCTAGGGTGGTACTAGTGTTAAATCTTGCGGATGAAGCTAAGGCAAAAGGTATTGCTATAAATAGTTTTAAACTAGGTAAGCTACTAGGGATACCTGTAGTGTCCACTTGTGCTAGATATAATATAGGTTTGGAAGGATTATTTCATCAAATAGAGATGATTACATATAATCAAATACCACCTGAGCCTAGGGAGATTATCTACCCTAAGACTATAGAAAGCCTAATAGAGGAAATTACCCCAGTAATGGAAAGATACTCAAGAGATAAACAAAGTAGATGGCAAAGCATAAAACTATTAATTAATAGCAAAAACCCACAGAGTATATATAAGGAACTAGCAATTTCTCAAGATGATGTAAAGCTACTAGATAGTATACTCCATAGGGAGAATAGCCGAAAAGATATTAAATCTATAATATCAAGAACACTGCTACTAAAAGCAGAGGAAATAGCCTTACAGGTGGTAAAAGCCTCCCAAAACTCCTATGATTATGACAGAAAGCTAGATAATATACTTATGGGAAGATATACTGGTATCCCTGTAATGATTGCTGTGTTAATGGGGCTGTTATGGATTACTGTGGTAGGTGCAAACTATCCTTCTCAGCTATTGGGGGAATATTTGGGCAGAATTGGTTTGTGGTTAGAGGATATACTGGTTACTATAGGACTGCCTGAAACCATTACTGATTTTCTAGTAGAGGGGTGTTATGGAGTGCTGTCGGTAGTAGTATCGGTTATGCTACCACCTATGGCAATATTTTTTCCTTTGTTTACACTGTTAGAGGACTTTGGTTATCTACCTAGGGTGGCATTTAACCTAGATGGAGCTTTGGAGAAATCCGGTGCCTGTGGCAAACAAGCCTTATGTATGTGCATGGGGCTAGGTTGTAATAGTGTAGGGGTAATAGGTGCAAGGATAATATCCACTCCTAAGGAACGATTACTTGCCATACTTACAAATAATTTTATGCCTTGTAATGGGAGATTTCCTACAATAATTGCTCTGTCTACTATATTTATAGGAGGGGTAGCCACAGGATTTTTCTCTGCTTTGGTGGTAACGGTGGTAATAGTAGTAGGGGTGGTTATTACTCTCTTAGTAAATAAGCTTCTAAGTAAAACATTACTAAAAGAAAAACAAAGTAGCTTTACCCTAGAACTGCCCTCCTACCGTCCTCCTAGATTAGTCCCAGTAATAGTAAGGTCTATTATGGATAGGACGCTGTTTGTGCTAGGTAGGGCTGTGGCTGTGGCACTGCCAGCAGGGGGGATTATCTGGTTACTGGCAAATATAAAATATTACGATACTGCCATAATAAGCTATATTATAAATTTTTTAGAGCCTATAGGGATTATGATGGGATTAGATGGGATAATACTGCTTTCCTTTATTTTAGCACTGCCAGCTAATGAGATATTTATACCTATAATGGCAATGTGCTATCTATCTACAGGTAGCTTAGTGGAGGTAGAGGAGTTATCACAACTAGGAATGCTATTAACAGACAATGGTTGGACTATTAAAACAGCTATCTGTACCCTGATATTTTCCCTATGTCACTTTCCCTGTGGAACTACTATACTTACTATAAAAAAAGAAACAGCTAGTTATTTCTGGACATTTATGTCAGTGGTAATACCTACTGGGGTAGGATTTATCCTATGTGCCATAGTAAATGTATTGCTATAGGGTGATTTTGCAAAAACACCTAGCAAATCAGTGAAGTTTACTATAGTTAAACTATAGAATATTACTATAAAAAATCGTTATATAGAGAGAACCATTGAGACAGAGGGTATTAATTGATATAATGATACAGTTATAAGTATTATACTTGGTTGGTATACTTAAATAATCTTATAAGAATATCTAATTTATGGAGATGTTATAATGATTGGTTTATTAGTGTTTGTATCGGTAATGTTTATACTGGTCTTTGCAGGGTTTATTAATGAGAAAAAACTAAAACTACCTACGGAAATAGCTCTGCTTATTATATCCCTTATAATTGGGATTATCTATATTATAGGATCCTATATAATTAATCCTACTAAAGACCCTAGGGGATTTCCTATAGAGTATTTTAGTGATTATCTAGTTAATGGGGTACTTTGCTTTATGCTTTTCTCTGGTGCTTGTGGGGTAACATTTAAAAAATTTACCAGAAATTTTAAACCTATTACACTATTAGCACTGCTTACCACTGGGCTTTCCACAATGGTTTTTGGATTTATATTCTATGGTATTTTATATGTCCTAGGATTTAAAGAATTTAGCTTAATTCAGTGCTTATTACTAGGTGCTATAGTGTCCCCAACAGATCCTATCGCTGCCACAAGTATACTGAAAAATCTAGGTCTATCAGAGGATTTAATACTTATTATAGAGGGGGAATCCCTTTTTAATGATGGGGTGGGTATTGCTATATTTGTAGCTATATCAGGGGCTATTACCAGTGCAAATCACTCCATTAATGCCGGCAGTTTCTTTACAACTTTATTTAGGGAGATTGTTGGGGCAGTAGTGGTGGCAGTAGTTATATCCTATGTAATGCTATTTTTCTTTAAACATACTAAGGATAGATATAGACAGATTTTTATAAGTATACTAGCCCTTAGCAGTGCCTATACAATCTGTATGTACCTTGACTTTTCCAGTGCTATTGCAGCAGTGGTATGTGGTATATTCTTTGCCAGTTACATAGAGGATAAATACCAAGAAGATAATAAGGAAATAGAGGCTTATAGAGATTTCTGGGAGGTATTAGACAATCTACTTAATGAAATTCTATATGTAATTATCGGTGTATTCTTTGTAAATATATTTATCTATACACAAAATAATCTTACCTACATTCTAGTGGCTATTATATCGGTGCTAGTATCAAGGTATATAGGGGTGTATTTAGTTACCTTAAATATACCTAAGCTACCTCAGAATTTTACAAAGAATAAATTTGCAATGTTTATGACATGGTCAGGGCTAAAAGGTGGGCTGAGCCTTGCCCTAATGATAGAAGCATCAGATTTACTAAGCAGTGATGCATTTCACACTATGATAATATCAGTATTTGCCATAGTAATATTTACCACCGTTATACAGGGATTAACTGTAGAGAAGCTTTATAAGAAAATATCCAGTTAGCCTATAATAAATATTGGGGTAAACCAATAAGGTTCTATATCAATTGTTGGGGTGCCTTCCCTGGCCGACGGTGAGGGAAGGCACCCCATATAATTTTACCTAGGCATTTGGTAAAGAACCACCAACATAATCAAAAAAGGGAAAATCACATGGTAATCGGTGATTTTCCCTTTTCTATTTACTTGGTTTTCCTCTCAATAAAGCCTTCGCCGAAAACCTCGCTGGTTTCGGTAATCATAATAAATGCGTCATGGTCTGCTTGATGGATTTTATTAGTAACTATATAAACCTGTGACTTGGAACAGGCACACATAATAATATCCTTATCTTCTTTAGAGTAGGTACCCATGGCTTTAATATAGGTAGATCCTCTGCCTGTGCTGTCATTAATAAGCTCGGCAATTTCCTCACCTTTGGTGGTGATAATTAGCAGTAGCTTTCGGGCATTAACGCCATACATAAATTTATCTAGGATAATAGAAGCAGTAAATGTGGAAATTAATCCATATAGCACAGCATCAATATTGCCATACACAGGCCAACCTAATAGGATAACTGTACAGTCAATTACCGCAGAAACCAAACCTATGGATAGATGGGGAACTTTAGTTTTGACCGAAAGAATAAGAAAATCAGTACCTCCTGTGCTACTGCCTCTCATATAGATAAGGGAAAGGCCAGCACCCATAAATATACCATAGTAGATTGCAGCTAGTAGGGAATCTCCTGAGTATAAAGGCAGATGGGGGAAAACCATATCTACAAAGAAACTACAGACAATCATAGAGCGTAGGGATTTAATAAGAAAATCCTTACCGATAACCTTGTAGCTAATAAATATTAAAGGTATGTTTAACACTAGAGTCATTACACCAATAGGTAGATTTGTTAGATGGTTTAGAATAAGGGCTACACCAGATACACCACCAGGGGCGAAACTAGCTGATTTAGCGAAACCGTAAACAGCCACAGCATATAGGAAACCACCGATAACATCCCACATGGTATCAATTAATAGGTTATAATTTTTGTCTGATAGTTTGCTAGATAGAAAACTTGACATATAAATTTCCATTCCTTTCTCGATGTTTTGTGTGATTTTGCCATGTGGGTTTTACAGGTGGCAAAATTTCGGTTATAATCTTTACCGAAAAGCACAAAACTTCAACACGAATATAGTTCTCCTTTATAGGTGATTATTCTAGTAACATTATGGACAGATATAATTTTAATATAATATAATTCGTTAAAATCCCACATAACCTAAAGTGGAAATGTGGGAGATTTATAAGATTAATATTAGTAAGAATTAAGCTCTGATATAAGCCATGCCGAAACAGCCTGGGCCAGCATGGGTACCAATAGTAGCACCTAGCTCATCAATAAAGCTATCTCTACAGTTTGCTGTAGCGAGAACAATTTCAGCAAGTTCCTTTGTTTCTTCAAGGGATCTTGAGTGACCAAAGGCAATTGGATAATTTGCATCTACTGCTTTGTCAGTAACATACTGCTTTAGAAAATCTCCTTTAGCTTTTTTACCTTTAACCTTACCGGCAGACTGTACAACACCATCAGCAACAGTAATTACAGGGGAGATACCTAGTACACCACCTACCATAGCTGTAGCAGCAGATACTCTACCACCCATCTTTAGGTATTTTAGTGTTGCAACAATAGCAATAAACTCAAGTCTTGGTACTAGAGAGGTGATTTCAGCGTGGATTTCCTCAGCTGTTTTGCCAGCTGCCTTTAGTGCTGCTGCTTCTCTTACCAGTAGACCTAGTCCCATAGTTACAGTCATAGAGTCAATAAGGTATATATTATCATTTGTATCTACAATGCCCTTAGCAATAGTTGCAGATTGGTAGGTACCACTTAGCTTAGAGGAAAGGAAGATACCGATAATTGTATCACCTTTGCCTAGGTATTTTTCAAAAACTTCTACAAATTCATCAGGGTTAACCTGAGAGGTAGTAGGTAGTTCTTTTGCTTCTGCCTGCATTTTGTAAAACTCATCTACAGAAAGCTCAGTGCCATCTTTATATGTGTTATCTCCAAAAGTTACTGATAGAGGAACAACCTCTAAATCAAGCGCCTTTTGAACTTCTATATCTAGGTCACAGGTACTGTCTGTTATAATTTTAATAGCCATTTTATATCTCCTTTGATTATAAGTAGTAATTGTTTAATAAATAAAAATATGAAAATCAACCAGTATAATCTTCATATTAGGTTGGTAAAGTTTTTAAATATCCATATTATTCTAACACAGAATATAGCAATTTTTCAATATAATATGAAAATTTTGTGTTAATACTTCTACTTTATCCTTAATAAATATGATAAAACTATGATATTTAGGCTTGTTTACTAGTTGGGATTAGAATACTATAGGATAAAATAAACATACCCCCATCTTTATAGACAGGGGTAGAGTAGTATTGAGATTATAGATTAACCCTCATAAGGTAGGATTAATTTATCAAATGTAGCCTTTTCCATCTTTTCTCTAACTAGAGTAGAAATCTCATCATAAATTCTCTGGGTAGTACAGTCTTTACCATTGTTTCTGCTACAGACAAAATCATCATGTAGACATCTGCTAATGGCAAAAGGACCCTCAACAATGGTAATTACATCATAAAGAGTAATTTCATTAGGGGCTTTGTCCAGCTCATATCCACCCTGAGTACCTTTAAATGATTTTACAATGCCACCAGATACTAGCTTACGCAGTATCTTAAGGGAAAATCTCAGTGTAACTTCAGTTTGTTCAGATATAAGTTTTGCGTCCATTCTTTTATTGTTTTCAGCTAAACAGCCAACAATTCGTACAGCGTAATCTGCTTCTAATGTTATATGCATACTAACTCCTTCACTTAAATATATACTCATACAGTATAGTTATATATATTGTAACCTATTTATAGAGATAATGCAAGTAGAATTTTTGGTAGAACTACCATAGTAACCATAGCAAAATAGCCAAATAAACCCTGATTAAATCCAATAAATTTTATTTTTTTACATATATGCCCAATAAATACTAATAGATAAATCCTCATCAGCAAAACTAGGTTCTTTATCAAATACTCTAGCAAAATTACATGTGGTACCTTCCCTCACTGTCTGCGAGGGAAGGTACCACAACAATTGATATAGAATCTAAAGTTATCCCTATTATTTTAAGAACTAGTATTTACTATAATTATTTTACCTGAAAGTCAAGCTTAGAGGAGATGTATTCCACAAGCTTATCCATTGGCATTCTTTCCTGCTCCATTGTGTCACGATCACGAACGGTT
The DNA here is from genome assembly GCA_964369235.1 of uncultured Oscillospiraceae bacterium. Lineage (GTDB taxonomy): Bacteria > Bacillota > Clostridia > Oscillospirales > Ruminococcaceae > CAYJEQ01. The sequence continues at coordinate 29,455 of CAYJEQ010000008.1, forward strand.
ACACAGCCATCTTCTAGGGACTCAAAGTCATAGGTAATACAGAATGGTGTACCGATTTCGTCCTGACGACGGTATCTCTTACCGATGGAACCAGCATCATCATAATCAATCATAAAGTGCTTAGCAAGGGTAGCTCTTAGCTCCTCAGCCTGCTCATTTAGCTTTTTAGATAGTGGTAGGATACAAGCCTTAAATGGTGCTAGGGCTGGGTGTAATCTCATAACAGTTCTGCTATCGCCTTCACCGATAACTTCCTCGTCGTAAGCATCACATAGGAATGCTAAAGCAACACGGTCAGCACCTAGAGAAGGCTCGATTACATAAGGAACATACTTCTCATTAGCTTCCTGATCGAAGTACTCTAGAGATTTAGTAGAGTGCTCCATATGCTGTTTTAGGTCAAAATCAGTTCTATCAGCTATACCCCATAGCTCGCCCCAACCAAATGGGAACATAAACTCAATATCAGTAGTAGCATTGGAGTAGTGGGATAGTTCATCAGCTTCATGGTCACGAAGTTTGATATTCTCATCTTTTAGACCTAGTGATAGTAGGAAGTTGTAGCAGTAGTTTTTCCAGTAGTCAAACCACTCTAGATCAGTTCCTGGCTTACAGAAGAATTCTAGCTCCATCTGCTCAAATTCACGAGTTCTAAAGGTAAAGTTACCAGGGGTGATTTCATTTCTAAAGGATTTACCAACCTGAGCAACACCAAAAGGTAGTTTCTTTCTTGTTGTTCTCTGAACATTAGCAAAGTTTACAAAGATACCCTGTGCTGTTTCTGGGCGTAGGAAGATTTCATTCTTGCTATCTTCGGTAACACCTTGGAAGGTTTTAAACATTAGGTTAAATTTTCTAATATCGGTAAAATTAGTGCTATTACAATCAGGACAACAGATGTTATTAGCTTTGATAAAGTCCATCATCTGCTCATCACTCCAACCATTAGGAGCTTCGGTGCTCTGATCTTCAATTAGTTTATCTGCTCTATGGCGAGTTTTACAGTCCTTACAGTCCATTAGAGGATCGGAAAATCCTCCTACATGGCCAGAAGCAACCCAAGCCTGTGGATTCATTAGAATTGCACTGTCCAGTCCTACATTAAACTTAGACTCCTGTACGAATTTCTGCCACCAAGCTTTTTTAATATTATTTTTAAGCTCAACACCTAAAGGACCGTAATCCCAAGTGTTAGCTAGACCTCCATAAATTTCAGATCCAGAGTATACAAAACCTCTACCTTTACATAGAGTTACAATTTGTTCCATGGTTTTTTCAGTATTAAGCATATGGATAATTCCTTTCTATTCTAACTGTAGGCATGCCCACATTACTAATTAATAATTTTATCCTTAAATAGCCATTAAGTCAAGCAAAAACCAAAGTTTTTAGCTAAAAGTTTATAAGGAATTAGAAAATCCCCAACTTATCCCCAGTTTAAGGTGGATAAGTTAGGGATATTTAATAGAAAAGCTATATAAAGCCTGCTGAACAACCCAAAACATACTTATAGGTTTATTTAATATGTTTTTGGGTGTTTAGAAGTGCAAAGTTTTTAATCTATTACTATAAAAACTTTGCACTCTGAATTTGGAGTATAGCTCCAAATTCAGGCAGGCTGTAAATCAATGCACCTGTTAACCTCAAAACACCATTGTTTTGAGGTTAAATCGCCACAATATTGTGGCGACCTATAACTGTGTGCTAAGCACACAGTTATTAAGTAAGCATTATATAAGCCCCTATATAAAAGCTAAGATTTAAGCAACCTCAGTATTAGATGCTAGTAGATTAAGGGAGTCAACACCGGAGATAGTAAACATCTCTCTTTCGATATTGGTGGAAACTTCTTTAGCTCCTTGTACTTCATACACAAGCTCATAGGAATCTGATAGAAGGTTTTTTGCCTTAACTGTAATGGTCTTATAATGGTCTGCAATTACAGTTTCAATATGGGAAATATCAGAATTAGATCCTCTTAGAACCAGTAGCTGTGCTTTGTCGCTACCTTGTTTACAGGTAAGGATTAAAAATCCACAGGAAACAATGGATAGGATATAAGCCATTTCGTAGTTAGCTGTTGAACAGATAATACCAATAGCTAAAGACCACAGTACAAATACTATATCACGAATATCCTTAACATTAGTTCTAAATCTCACAATGGATAGAGCCCCTAGCATACCTACAGAAACATTCATATTTCCCTCAATAGCATCAAAAAGCACTAGGGTAACTAGGGAAATCATAAATAGTGTAATATTAAAATTTCTGTTATATGTAAGGGTGGAATGGATTTTGTAGTAGGCAAAGGACATAATAGCTGCAGCTCCGGCAGTGATGATAAGTTCGATTATATTTGTGATTAAAGTTGTCATTATTGTAATTCTCTTTCTCTATTTTTTATTTATAATTATTTATTAATGGTAGTAGTTTTTTAATAGGCTTCTTGAGGAGCCGTATTTACTAGCAGGTTTTTTACTCATATCTATCTGGGATAGAACATGCTGTATCTGGGAAAAGAGGAAGGTGTTGTACTTTACCTCTAGTATGGTTTTGTCAGGGGATAGTACCCTTTTAAAATTAAGCTTCTCACTGTATAAATCATAGTCAAAATCCGTATATCTCAGATTGCTATCCAGTGTAATTCTAGTACTAAAATCCCTATGGGTATAGGCACGACGATCATATTCTATTATAGAAACAGGTCGATACTGTTGGGTAGTCATAACCTCATATAGATACTTGGCAACCTCTGAGTCATAATTTTTTAGCACCTCAAAATCACAATTTGCCATTCTTATAGCATCTTCTTTAGAGATAACAATGCTGACTTTTTTCTGTCTGCCAAAGGATTTACGCTTTAGCTCGATTTTCGCTGTTTGGTCATGAATAGTGTAAATTCTCATTCTAATACGCTTTTGTTCTGATTGTTTACTTTTTTTATCTCCTATATCCTGATTACTTATACTGTCAAAATATAAACTTCTAACGGTATAACCGTTATAGCCTCCATAGGCGTCGGGGGTCAGTAGCTTGTCTAGGTTTTCGATTAGATACATTCTATCGGTAAGGTTAATAAGACCTTTAAACTCTTTTCGTGATACTGCAATTGCTGTGTTACTCATTTTAAACATCCTTTCTATGTTAAATTATTTGCGGTTCTCAGTGGGCTTTAAGTCCGATTTCCCACTGCTTACATATAGCTAATGCAGAATAAAGCTCTTTTATTGCATAAAAAATTTAGAAAAATTACACTTTATTAAAACTGCATTAAAAAAATGTGAAATATAAGTAAAATTTATTCAAGTTACACTTGTGCCTGTAAGTGGCAAAGTTTATTTAATTTGACAATTTTACTGAAAAAACTATCTGTACCCATGTTGATATATACAGCCCATACTTCCATTAGTGCAGTGAAAATAAATCCACGTATATCTTGAAATAGCGATATATTTATTGGTATAATGGTATTAAGAAAATTTTTGATAATCTTTATAGGTTGAGTTGGTGTTAGTGTGATGGTTATTTATATAATGATTGGAGAAAAAATGATATATTTGAAAAAAGTATTAGTTAATGATGATGTGGCAATTTATATGTATGGAAAAGAAAAAAGTATTTATATTGGCGAGGTTGAATTGAATCGTAATAATTTTGAATTACCACCTAAAGCATATCTTTACAAAGATGATCAAAAAATTGAAACTGATAAAATGACTCACTCTGTAAGACAAGCAGTTTTTGGAGTTTTAAAGTTGATTAAGAAAAACGAATTTCCAGACGAAACATTCAGAGCAACGCATTAATATCGGTTGCATTTGAGCCGACTAATGATACTCCCGCTGAAAAATTGTTTCTAGAAGGACTTTTTGGTAACGTTCTTGCCGGTCTTGTAACCGTTGTGGTTGTGGCTGCTGTAGTTGAAAAAGTATTATCGGAAATAAGTTTTGCAAATGAACATTATGATATTTTAAATTGTAGTAACTATTATGAGCATTCCCTTGATACAAGCCATTTCGACCCTACTAAAGATTATCTAACTAATAAAACACAAAGGCTATATCTTGCTTAAATGCTTGATATAGCCTTACTTTAATATAATTGTTTTTATGGGAGTATCTCCCATATATAAGGGTGGAGTTATATTTTTAAGGGAATACAGGAGATTTTCTACTATAAGAGGTTGAAATTTTCTCCAAGTCATACTATAATAATAAGGTATGAAATAAAGTAAATAATCTAAACATAGAAAAGGCGGAATGATTTTATGGCACAGCAGAAAAAAATGGTAGAAGAAATTACATCAATGGATGTAGACTTTGCCAAGTGGTATACCGATGTAGTAAAAAAAGCAGATTTAATGGACTACACAACTATTAAAGGTTGTATGATAGTGCGCCCATATGGATGTGCAATCTGGGAAAATATTAAAGATGTACTAGATGGTATGTTTAAAGAAACAGGACATGAGAATATCATGATGCCTCTATTTATACCAGAAAGCCTACTACAGAAGGAGAAAGACCATGTAGAAGGTTTTGCTCCTGAGGTAGCTTGGGTTACCCATGGTGGTAGCGAAAAGCTAACAGAAAGACTATGTGTAAGACCAACCTCTGAGGTGTTATTCTGTGAGCATTTCTCCAAGGTAATTGGCTCTTATAGAGATTTACCACTACTATATAATCAGTGGTGTTCTGTAGTTCGTTGGGAAAAGACCACAAGACCATTCCTAAGAACCTCTGAATTCTGGTGGCAGGAAGGCCATACAATGCACGAAACAGAAGCAGAAGCAAGACAGGAAACAGAACAGATGCTAAACATCTACGCAAAGATGTGTGAAGAGTATCTAGCTATCCCAGTAGTTAAAGGTAAGAAAACCGACAAAGAAAAATTTGCAGGTGCTGAGGCTACCTACACAATCGAAGCTATGATGCATGATGGTAAGGCTCTACAGAGTGGTACATCTCATTACTTCGGCGATGGTTTCTCCAAGGCATTTGATATAACATTCCAGGGTAGAGATAATAAGCCAGGTTTCCCACACCAGACTTCTTGGGGTATGTCTACTCGTATAATTGGTGCTATTATTATGACCCATGGTGATGATAATGGTCTGGCACTACCTCCAGCAATTGCACCTAATCAGGTGGTAATCGTTCCTGTGGCAATGCACAAGGAAGGTGTTCTTGATAAGGCTAATGAGCTTAAGAGCAGAATTAGTAAATTTGCAAGAGTTAAGGTAGACGGTAGCGACAACTCCCCAGGTTGGAAGTTTGCTGAATATGAAATGAAGGGTGTTCCACTAAGACTGGAAATTGGCCCTAAGGATATTGAGAAAAATCAGTGTGTTATCGTAACAAGACATAATCGTGAGAAGCATTTTGTATCTCTTGATGAGCTAGAAACAGCTATTCCAGAGCTACTAAAGAAAGTACATGATGGCCTGTATGAAAGAGCCCTACAAAACCGAGAAGGCAGAACATTTACAGCTACAAACTTTGATCAGTTAAAGGCAGTAGCAGCAGAGCAGACAGGTTTTGTAAAGACTATGTGGTGTGGTGACCTACAGTGCGAAATGAAGGTTAAGGAAGAGGCGAATATGACCTCTCGTTGTATGCCTTTTGAACAGGAGAAAATTTCTGATACCTGTGTATGCTGTGGCAAACCTACAGAAACAATGATTATCTGGGGTAAGGCTTACTAGTATAAATAATCTTCGCTACGCTCTGATTATTTATAAGTGAATAGTGAATACACCCAATTACATTGGCTAGTGAAAAGTTATGGAGTGGCTTCGCCACAATATTAATATTTAACTTATTACTTTTTACGAAAATATTACCAAAAATTAAATTAGGATGTACTCCCTTGCCAATAGGTGGTGGAGTACATCCTAATATTTATATATAACTATGGTTCTATAGCAAATGTTGTGGTACAGAATTTCACCATAACTATTGACAAAGAGCCTTTTTATAATTGATATATAAGCTAAAAAACATGGGCGGAGTTTAATACTCTGCCCATGTTTTATCATAAATATTATAGTATATGATTATTTAACCTTGTATGTCCAACCCATGTCATCTTCTAACTTACCTAGCTGTATGCCAGTAATTGTGTCATAGATTTTCTGAGTTAGCTCACCGATTTCACCATTGTTAAACTGCATTACAGTGTCTTTGTATTTTAGCTCGCCAATAGGGGAGATAACAGCTGCTGTACCTGTAGCAAATACTTCCTGTACTTTACCAGCCTTATAAGCCTCAATAAGCTCATCAATAGAAAGCTTTCTCTCGCTTACCTTTAGGCCCCATTTTCTAACTAGCTCTAGTACAGATTTTCTTGTAATACCTGGTAGGATACTACCGCTTAACTCTGGAGTAATAACCTCCCCATCAATTACAAAGAAGGCGTTAGTTGTGCCTATTTCTTCGATGTATTTTCTCTCAACACCATCTAGCCACAGCACCTGAGAATAACCCTGATCATAAGCTTTGTACTGGGATTTTAAGCTACTGGCATAGTTACCACCAGTTTTAACTGCACCTGTACCACCTGGCACTGCTCTAACATAGGTTTCTTCTACATAGATTTTAATTGGAGCAAGACCATTCTTATAATAAGAACCTGATGGAGACAGTATTACCATGTATAGATATGTATCAGAGGACTTTACACCTAGCTTTGCTTCAGTAGCAATTACTGTTGGTCTGATGTATAGAGAAGCACCTTCTGCTGTTGGGATCCAGTCTTTTTCTAAAGAAACAAGCTCTGCAAGGCTCTTTAGAAGAAATTCTTCGTCCATAGGTGGGATTGCAAGACGGTCATTGGAATCATTAAGACGAGAAAAGTTCTGTTCAGGTCTAAACATTAGTACCTGACCATCTTCTGTTTTATAAGCCTTAAGACCTTCAAATATTGTCTGAGAGTAATGTAGGACCATTGCTGTAGGCTCTAGCTGAATAGGACCATAAGGTACTATTCTTGCATTGTGCCAGCCTTTGCCTGTTTCGTAGTCCATTAACATCATATGATCGGTAAATACACCACCAAAGCCCAGTTTAGACTGATCCTGTGGTTTTTCCTTTGGTGAAGTTGTATAGGTTATTGATAGATTTTCCATAATACTATTGTCCTCCTGCAAAATTTTATTTATGTATATTGTATCAATTTAGTGGGATAAAGTCAATTATAAGATGTGGCTTAGTATATATAAATTAATTATGTATACATAATTAATATGTATTATTATTACAATATAGATAATATATTAGTGGATTAGTTGTGAATTATATTAGACAGTTGAAGTCATAGGCTAATACTATATTATTAGTAGAGATGATTATAAGAATAAATCTAGGTGAAGGATGGGGTTATTTATGGATATTATAGAGCTTAAAGAAGTGTCAAAAATCTATAAACAAGGCAGTAGAGATGTTTTGGCAGTGGATAGAATATCTCTAACTGTAAGGGAAGGTGAGTTTCTTACTATAGTAGGCAAATCAGGCTCAGGCAAATCTACACTGATGAATATAATAGGGTGTTTAGACAGTGTGTACTCAGGGGAGTATATACTATCAGGGGAGAATATAACAGATTTAGATGAGGGAGAGATAACAAGGGTAAGAAGGGACAGAATAGGATTTATATTTCAGGGATTTAATCTAATATCCTCACTGTCAGCAGGGGAAAATATCGAGCTTCCCCTTATATATAAAAAAATCCCAACATTAAAAAGGCAGGAAATAGTAGAAAAATCCCTTAAATCCGTAGGGCTTATAGATAGGATAAACCATAGACCTAATCAGCTGTCTGGTGGACAGCAACAAAGGGTAGCCATTGCCCGTGCTATAGCTACAAAACCTAAGATACTACTAGCAGATGAACCTACAGGAAACTTAGATGAAGAATCCACCCAATCTATATTACAGATTATGAATGATATGTGGAAGCTTGGAATAAGTATAGTGATGATAACCCATGATAACAAACTAGCCTTAAAAGCACAGAGGCTAATAAGGCTAGAGGAAGGTCGCGTAGTAGGTGGGGGATAGATTAGAGGGGGTGGCTAGGGTGACAGTAGTCGAACCCGCACTGCCCCAAACAGACCATTTTTGGCATTTTGTCACCTTTATTCCTCGCCTTGCGACAAGCAAGGCTTCGTCTTTCAGATGCCAAACTGCACAAAACTGCATGGTTTGGGGTGCCATGCAGTTTTACCAGAGATAATTTTTGCTAAGACAATGAAAAGCCTGTAGATAATACTTTATGTATTATCAAAGGTTTTAAAGCAGTATTAGTGAAAATTATTCTGTTAAAACCAGCGTGTGTTCGGCTACTGTCACCCTAGGCAAAATAGGTAAATACAATTTCGCCAAGGAAATATCCACCACCTATACAGACAGAATTCCATATTGTTATGCCTATAATTGAGTAGATGGTATAATCCTTTATAGGCATTCTTAGCACTCCAGCTGGAATACTAATAATAGTTCTGATTACAGGTAGTATTCTAGTAATGAAGATTGTTTTTTTACAGTTTTTTATTAGAAGTGCTGTGTATTTGTCTATGGTAGGTTTTTGTTTAGGGAATTTGCCTAGATACCAGTTTAGAAACTGATTACCCCATTTGTAGCAGAGTAGATAGAGGACTAAACATCCAAGATATCCACCTAAAACCGATACAATAATAGTAGCTACAAGGCTAACATTACTACTGCTTGCCCATATACCAGCAGCAGGCATTATAATACCAGAGGGAAACCCAGGCATATTAAGATGTTCTAAGAAAACAATAACAAAAAGAACGATAATTCCTCGTTCATCAAGCCAGTTTAGAATAATAGTATAATCCATATGTGGTAACACTCCTTTGGGTAGATAAGGAATATAAACAAAAAAATCGAGAGACTTTACCTAAATTTTACTTTGATTTTACATGAATATATTACAAAAAATTTAACTAAATAGAAAAAATCAGCTAAACTGACTTAAGAATTAACTAATATACTATTATTATCTCAAAAAAACCTTAGTAAATCAAGAAAAATTCATTAATAAAATATGTTTTACTAATGAAAAATTGTGTAAACCTCATAAAGTGACAATAAAACAGATAATATGCTGATTTTCTATTGAATTGCAAAAGATTAACTGCTATAATCATTAAGGTTATTAAACCTATGTTAATAATTTAAAAACAAAGTAAAGGTTATCTTTGGAGGTAAGAAATTTTATGGATTTTTTCTCGTTAATTGAGCTATTAGGTGGACTTGCAATATTCATCTATGGTATGACTGTTTTAGGAAATGGTCTGGAAAAAATGTCCGGTGGTAAACTGGAGAGAATACTAGAAAGTCTAACAAGCAATGTGTTTAAAAGTGTTTTACTAGGTGCTTTTGTAACTGCTGCAGTTCAGAGTTCCTCAGCAACAACAGT